>JACIZP010000255.1 GCA_014359355.1 Calditrichota bacterium
GTGGAGATTCTCATCAAGGCGGTGCTTGATCTGTGAAGTAAATCCAGTCAGAGGAAAGGTATGGGCTTCGTATTGGACTTTGAGCGGCCGCTGGTCGAACTGGAAAAGAAGATCGCCGAGCTGAAGGCCTACGCGAGCACAGAGAACGTCGAGATGGAGGCAGAGATCCGGCGGCTCGAGCAGAAAGCTCTGAAGCTCCGTAAGCAGATCTACTCCCGGCTGACGCGGTGGCAGCGCGTGCAGCTTGCCCGCCATCCGCAGCGCCCCTACACCCTCGACTACATCGAGTACATGACTACCGACTTTATCGAACTCCACGGCGACCGGGCATTTGCCGACGACCCGGCGCTGGTTGGCGGCATAGCGAAACTCGATGGCAAGCCGGTGGTCATCTTCGGGCAGCAGAAGGGCAGAGACGTCAAGCAGAAGATCTATCGTAATTTTGGCATGATGCACCCCGAGGGGTACCGGAAGGCGCTGCGTCTCATGAAGCTTGCCGCCAAGTACCGCCGTCCGGTGATCAGCTTGGTGGACACTCCTGGCGCCTATCCCGGCATCGGCGCCGAAGAAAGGGGCCAGGCAGAAGCGATCGCCCGCAATCTGTTAGAGATGTCGCGCCTGCCGGTGCCGATCATCGTAGTCATCATCGGCGAAGGTGCCAGCGGCGGAGCCCTGGGGATCGGCGTCGGTGACCGCGTGATGATGCAGGAAAACACTTGGTACTCGGTTATTTCGCCAGAGGGGTGCGCGGCAATTCTCTACCGCGATGCAAGCAAAGCACCTCAGGCGGCAGAGGCAATGAAGGTTACCGCTCCGGACCTGCTCAAGATGGGAGTCATTGACCGCATCATACCCGAGCCTGCCGGAGGGGCACATCGCAACCCGCAGGAGGCCGCAGCGTTGGTGAAAGAAGCGATCCTGGAAGAGTTGCCACCTTTGGAAAAGCTGCCTCCCGAAGAGCTGGTGCGGTTGCGCATCGAAAAGTTTGCGCGCATGGGTGCGTGGCAAGAAAAGTAGCCCCGAGGTGCGCGAAGAGGCCCCTATGACCCAGGTACGCACTGCCGAAAAGCTGCGCTCCGCATTGGAACGCATGCGCCACTTGCAGTCCCTGGTCGAGGCGAGCAAGATCATCAACTCGACGCTTGACCTCAGCCGGCTTCTGGAGCTGATTCTCAGCACCGCGTTAGAAAACACGGCGGCGACTGCTGGCACCATCTACCTGGTGGACGAGGAAAGGGGCGAGATATGGTCACGGGTCCTCCTTTCGGATAGGAAGATGGAGATCCGTTTGCCACTTGGGCGCGGGATCGCGGGACAGGTGGCGCAGACCGGCGAAACGGTGAACCTGGTTGACGCCTATGAGGATCCGCGCTTCGACGCGGAGATGGACCAGAAGAGCGGCTTTCGCACCCGCAGCGTCTTGTGCATGCCGATGCGCAACAACGCGGGCAAAGTGATCGGCGTCTTCCAGGTCCTGAACAAGAAACGAGGGCGCTTCACCTCCGAGGACGAAGAGTTCCTCGACGCGCTGTCGGTGCATGCCGCTATCGCCGTGGAGAATGCCAAGCTCTACCAGCAGGCCCTGGAAAAGAAGCGATTGGACAGCGAACTGGCCGTGGCGCGAGAGATCCAGAAGCGCCCCCTGCCTACGGAGAGCCCAAACGTCCCTGGCTACGAATTTGCGGCAACCAACAGACCGTGCCACGAAGTAGGCGGGGACTATTTCGATTTCCTGGAGAAGCATCGAGAGCGCGTCGCGTTCGCCATAGGGGATGTCTCCGGGAAGGGAATACCTGCCGCACTGCTCATGGCAACACTGCACGGCGGGCTGCACGCCCAGGTGCACAGTCGCCGGCCCTTGCCGCAGCGCGTCCGGAATCTCAACCGGCTCGTTTTCGAGTGTACGGCGGCCGGCACCTTTATCACCTTTTTTCATGGGGAGCTCTGTCCCCGCACCGGCGAAGTTGCTTACATCAACTGCGGGCACAACCCGCCCGTGCACATAAGTCGTGTCGGTGAGGTGACCAAGCTGGAGAAAGGCGGCCTCATCCTTGGAGCAGTGGAGGAGGCCGACTATGAGGAGGGCTCCCTTGTCCTGAGACCCGGCGAAATGCTGGTGCTCTATACGGACGGCGTGACTGAGGCCCGTGGCAAGCACAGGGAGCAGTATGAGGAGGAGCGGCTCTTTGCAGTGCTTGAGCGCTGTCGCAACCAGAGTGCGCAACAGGTGCTCGACGCAGTGCTCAGCGATGTGGAGCGATTCTGTGCGGGCGTCCCCCAGGCAGACGACATCACTCTCATGGTCATCCGCAGGGTAGGGCAAGAGGGCGTATAGATGCACCATTGGCGTACGCCGATCGCATGAGGTGCTCTTAGAAAACCGGCTATTGGACAAAGTGAGTCTTTGACGGAGGAACCTATGCTTGACAAGGAACTACTGGAGATCCTGGCCTGCCCCAAGTGTAAAGGCGAACTGGAATACGACCAGAAAAACGAGAAGCTGATTTGTCACGCCTGCCGCCTAAAGTACCGGGTGGAAGATGACATACCCATCATGCTGATCGACGAGGCAGAGTCGTTCTGAGCGGGCGCATGAGGGTGCGGGCAAAAAGAGCTTGACTATTTGGGCGCATTGTGCTAAATTCAAGGTCAAGCTGGAAAGGAGGGTAACGGTCAGAAAAGCAAAGAGATGTCCGCGGCCACACTCAACAAAGGCGTTCTGCTGCTGAATCAGAACTATGAGCCGATGAGCGTCACCAGTGCCAAGAAGGCGATCGTGCTCATCTATCTCGGCAAGGCAGAGATCATCGAGCGTCACCCCTACCTCGTGCGCTCCGTGTCCACTACATTGCCGTTGCCGAGCATTGTGCGCCTGGTACGCTTCATCCAGGTGCCGCGCAAGAGGATCCTTCTGACGCGGCGCAACATCCTCAAGCGGGACGGCCACCGGTGCCAGTACTGCGGGACCACCAGAAGCCCACTGACGGTCGATCACGTGATACCCAAGGATCACGGCGGCAACGACACGTGGGAGAATCTGGTGTGCGCATGCGTGCGCTGTAATACGCGCAAGGGGAATCGTACGCCAGAGGAGGCAGGGATGCGCTTGCTGCGTCAGCCGCGCAAGCCGAACAACCTCTTTTTCATCCAGCACTTCGTGGGCGTGAGCGACGAGCGGTGGAAGCCCTACCTCTTCATGAACTGACACCACATGGTCCGGTCACGCAGGGGAGATCGTCGGCAGCGAACGCAGTTTAGGGAGCTGTGAGTCTTTGAGCAAGAAACGAATTCTCAGTGGTATGCGCCCCACTGGCCGCCTGCATCTGGGCAACTACGCGGGCGCACTGGAAAACTGGGTGCGATTGCAGGGGGAGTACGAGAACTTTCACATGGTGGCCGACTGGCACACCTTGACCACCTCGTACGAAGACACGAGCGGCATCCGCAACGACACCATCGAGATGGTGATCGATTGGTTGGCCGCTGGTATCGACCCCCACAAGAGCGTGGTCTTTGTCCAGTCGCAGGTGAAGGAGCACGCCGAGCTTTTCCTGCTCTTCGCCATGTTGGTTACGGTGCCTCGACTGGAACGTAACCCAACGGTCAAGGAGCAAGCGCGCGACTTGGGCCTGGACAGCCGGATGTCCTACGGCCATCTGGGCTACCCAGTCCTGCAGGCCGCGGACATTCTCATCTATCGCGCACATGCGGTGCCGGTCGGCGAGGATCAAGTTCCCCACGTGGAACTCACCCGCGAGATCGCTCGGCGCTTCAACTCGCTGTATGGAGAGGTCTTTCCCGAACCGGAGGCACTGCTGACCGAGTTCGCGCGTCTCCCTGGTTTGGACGGCAACCGCATGAGCAAGTCGGCGGGCAATACCATCCTGCTTTCCGATGAGCCTGAGGAGATTCAACGCAAGGTAATGACGGCGGTGACCGATCCCCAGAAGATCCGCCGCGGCGACCCAGGACGGCCAGAAATCTGCCTGGTCTTCACGTTCCACCGCAAGTTCAACCCCGATGAGGTCAGCGACATCGAGCGTGACTGCCGCAGTGGTGCGTTGGGGTGTGTGGCGTGCAAGAAGAACTTGGCTGGCAAGTTGGCCTCCTTCCTGGAACCCATCAGGGAGAGGCGCAGCTACTATGCCGCCCACATGGACGAAGTGCAGGACATCATAGCGCAGGGGAACGCCCGGGCGCGGGCGGAAGCGGCTCAGACCATGGCCCTGGTGCGCGCCGCGATGAGGATTGGATAACGCATGCCCTACACGGTGCGTCTGCAAAAGTTCGAGGGACCGCTCGAACTTCTCCTCTTCCTCATCCGCAAGAACGAGGTGGACATCTTCGACATCCCCATCGCGGAGATCACGGCGCAGTACCTGCAGTACCTCGACCTCATGCGCTATCTGGACATTGACGTGGCCGGGGAATTCATCCTCATGGCCGCCAGGCTGATGCACATCAAGGCGCAGATGCTTCTGCCGCGCCCTGAGGAGCTGGAAGAGGAGCAGGAGGATCCCCGCGCCGAGTTGGTGCAAAGGCTACTGGAGTACCAGAAGTACAAGCAGGTGGCGGTCGGCCTCTCAGAACTTGAAGAGCGGGAGCGTGACCACTTTCCTCGCCTGCAAGTGGCAGTGGATGGAGACGGGTACGCGGAGGAGGAGTGGGACACCCATGAGGTGTCTCTTTACGACTTGGTCGCCGCTTTCAGTGTGCTTCTGGAGCGCGCCTCCAGTGTTACCTATCACGAGATTCGCGAGGCCGAAGCCTCGGTAGATGAACAAATTACTTACATTCTCGACTATCTCCACACGCACGGCGAGGCGCTGTTTGCTGACCTCATCGCCGGTCTGGAGAGTAAGTTGGTGATGATTGCCACCTTTTTGGCCCTGTTGGAACTGATGCGGCGAGGGGCTGTGGTCGTGCGACAGTCTGCTCCTTTTGCCGAGATCTGGATATACGGAGCCTGATGGAGTTCGAGACCGCCAAGGAGATCATTGAGGCGCTCATCTTCGCCTCGGATGCGCCAGTCACCTTGCAGCGCATCCGGGCAGCACTGGAAGAGGTCGACGCGGAACTGCTGGAGCGGGTAGTAGAGCAGCTCAATGACGACTATCGGGAGCACGGACACGCCTTTGAAATCAGGCGCGTGGCCGGAGGTTTTCAGATGTTCACGCGCCCTCACCTCGCCCAGTGGGTGCGCAAGTACCACCGCGGGCGGGCGCGGCAGCGCCTGTCGCGCGCGGCTCTGGAGGCGCTGGCCATCATTGCCTTCAAACAGCCGATCAGCAGGACTGAGGTGGCTGCAGTCCGTGGCGTGAATTCCGATGGTGTG
>JACIZP010000256.1 GCA_014359355.1 Calditrichota bacterium
CCCCTACCTGCCTGGCCTTTGCCGAGGATTTTGTCCGTGGGGAAGTGGAGTTGACCGACTGCATTTTCCTGAGCCAACCGGAAGTGCGACTGCCCAGCTGAGGAGGGAATGTGCAGACAGAGGATGACATCTTTGCCGGGTGCGCAGGTGAGGAAGGCGAGCTGATCCCGATCTTGCAGCGCATGCAGCAGAGGGACGGCTACATTTCCGAGGAGAGCGTGCGCAAAATCGCGCGTTTCCTGAAGGTGTCCGAGAACCAAGTTTACGGTGTAGCCTCTTTCTACTCCCAGTTCCGCTTTGTCCCTCCAGGTCGCCATTCGATTCGCGTGTGCTTAGGGACCGCCTGCCACGTGCGTGGGGGGCAGATCCTCTTGGAGGCGGTGCAGCGAGAAGTGGGCATTGCCCCGGGGCAGACCTCGGCGGACGGACGGTTCGACTTGCAGCGTGTGGCGTGCCTGGGGTGCTGTGCCTTGGCCCCGGTGGTGCAGGTGAACGACGACATCCACAGCCGGGTGACGGTGATCCGTCTCAAGGAGATACTGAGTGCCTACCAGTAGGTTCGAGGAACTACGCGAGAAGGCGGCACAGGCCTGGCGGGCCTTGCAGCAGAGCGAGGTGCCCGTCATCTACATCGGCATGGCCTCCTGTGGGAGGGCAGCCGGTGCAGGTGAGGTGTTGGCTGCAGTTCAGCAGACGCTGGCCGAGGAGAACTTCCGGGCCCGCATCGTGCAGACTGGTTGCATCGGGCCATGCTATCTGGAGCCGTTGTTGGACATCGCCCTTCCTGGGCAGCCGCGCGTCAGCTTTGCCAATGTGACGCCTGAGCAGGCGCGGCGTATCGTTAGCACGAGCCTGCGGCACGGAGAAGTGCCCCTGAACCATGCCGTGGGCCACTTTGGCAATGGCGAAAACCAGCTCCCCTCGTCTCTTCCCCGCTTCTTCGAGCTGCCCATGCTCAAGCCGCAGGTCAGAGTGGTCCTGAAGAACTGCGGTCTCATCGATCCCGAGGACGTGCAGCACTACATCGCTAACGACGGCTATGCCGGGCTGATGCGCGCCTTTGCCATCGGCCCAGAGGCGGTGGTTGAAGAAGTCAAGGACGCTGGACTGCGCGGTCGTGGGGGTGCCGGTTTCCCCACCCACCGGAAGTGGGAAATCTGCCGCAACGCCCCCGGCAAGGTGAAGTACCTCATTTGCAATGCCGACGAGGGGGACCCGGGCGCTTTCATGAATCGCTCGCTCTTGGAGAGCGACCCGCACGCCGTGTTGGAAGGGATGGTGATTGCCGCCTTTGCCATCGGAGCTACCCAGGGGTACATCTACATTCGCGCCGAGTATCCTCTGGCCGTGCAGCGTCTGAAGCACGCCCTGGCCCAGATGCGTGCCTGCGGCTTGTTGGGGCACGACATTCAGGGCTCAGGCTTTAGCTTCGACATCACCATCAAAGAGGGCGCGGGGGCATTTGTGTGCGGCGAAGAAACCGCGCTCATCGCCTCCATTGAAGGCAAGCGCGGCATGCCGCGGTCGCGACCACCCTATCCTGCAGTCAGCGGCCTGCACGGCAAGCCGACCATCATCAACAATGTCGAGACGCTGGGCACGCTGCCGCACATTCTGCGGAACGGGGCGCGCTGGTACCGGCAGTTTGGTACCGAGGGCAACTATGGCACCAAGACGTTCTCCCTGGTGGGCAAGGTACGACGTACCGGGCTCATCGAAGTGCCGCTGGGCACCACCTTGCGCCGCATCATCTTCGACATAGGCGGCGGCACGCGCAAGCCCTTCAAGGCGGTGCAGACCGGTGGGCCCTCAGGCGGATGCCTGTCGGCAGAATTTCTCGACACGCCCATAAACTATGAGTCGCTGGCTGCGGCCGGGTCCATCATGGGCTCTGGCGGACTGATTGTGATGGACGAGGATACCTGTGTGGTCGACGTGGCGCGCTACTTTCTGGACTTTACCCAGAAAGAATCCTGCGGCAAGTGCTCCCCCTGCCGGGTCGGCTCACGCCATTTAGTGGAAATTCTGGAACGCATCGTGGCGGGGCGCGGCGAGCCCGAGGACTTGACGCGCCTGGAGACTCTCGGCGAAACCGTCAAGCGCGGCTCGCTGTGCGGGCTGGGCCAGACAGCCCCCAATCCGGTGCTCACCACCCTCCGCTACTTCCGGCCCGAGTACCTCGCCCACGTCCGCGAGAAGTATTGCCCCGCCACTGTCTGCCGCGAGCTCATTGAGTATCGGGTCATTCCCGAAAAGTGTACCGGCTGCCAGCGTTGTGTGAGCGTTTGTCCCACCGGGGCAATTACGGGCCCGCGCGCCGAGCCCCACAACCTCGATCCGAGCAAGTGCATCAAGTGCCGTGCCTGCTATGAAATCTGCCGCTTCGATGCCATAGCAGGCGACGCTATCGTCATCAGATCGCGACGGAAAGCAAGCGATGAGCAAACGCAACGGCAGTAGCATTGGCATTCGCATCGATAATCAGCCCCTGCGCGTGGCAGCCGGGTCGACCATTCTGCAGGCGGCGCAGCAGCATGGCATCTACATCCCCACCCTGTGCGCGCACAAGGACTTGGTACCGTTCGGGGGGTGTCGCCTCTGCGTGGTGGAGGTGGACGGTATGCGGGGCTTTCCTACGGCCTGCACCACGCCGGCCGAAGAGGGCATGGTGGTGCGCACGCACACCGTGCAGTTGCAGCAGATGCGTAGCGAAATTCTGCGCCTCATTCTGAGCGAACACCCGGCAAGCTGCTTGGTATGCGATGAGGAGCAGGAGTGCCGTGAGTACATGCACACCATCCGCAAGGTGGGGGTCACCACCGGCTGCCGCTTCTGCCCCAATGACAATCACTGCGAGCTCCAGGAGGTGGTGCGCTACCTGGGCGTGAAGGAGATCGGCTACCCCGTGTACTACCGCGGCCTGCGCGTGGAGAAAGAAGACCCCTTCTACGACCGGGATTACAACCTGTGCATTCTCTGTGGTCGCTGCATCCGCGTGTGCCAGGAGGTGCGCCTGGCGAACACCCTATCTTTCAAGCAGCGGGGCAGGTACACGGTGATTGGGCCTGCTTTTCAGCGCACTCACTTAGAAGCAGGCTGCGAATTCTGCGGCGCATGCGTGGAGGTCTGCCCCACTGGGGCATTGGCAGAAAAGGTCCGAAAGTGGGAAGGGAAGCCGGAGCGCACCGTACGCAGCACTTGCGCACTGTGTGGCCTGGGGTGCCGCATCCAGCTCGAAGTGAAGGGCGGTGAAGTCATCGGCAGCCTGCCCGCAGAGGACCCAGCGGTCAATGCCGGGCAGCTGTGCGTCAAGGGACGTTTCTGCATCGCCGAACTGGTGAACACGCCGGAGCGTGCCCGATTGCCGGCAGTGCGCAAGGGAGGGGCCTACGTGGAGGTATCGTGGGAGGAGGCACTGGCGCACGCGGCAGAGCGCATGGCCGCCTGCCAGCCTGACGAGTTTGCCATGCTGGTCTCGGCAGATTGTACTAACGAAGACCTTTATGTCGCCTACAAATTTGCCACGCAGGTGATGGGCTCGCCGCATGTGCTCACCTCGGGAAGCCTCTACTACGGGAACGCCTTGCCATCCTACCTGCGGCTCCATGCCCTGTCAGTCCCCCTGGCAGAACTGCGGCGGGCGGACGTGGTGCTCTGCGTCATGGCGGATACGCGCTTCAGCATGTCGGTGGTGGGAGTGGAGCTGCGGCGGGCGCAGCGCCGAGGTGCACGCCTGCTGACCCTCAACCCCAGAGACCACAATCTGGCGCTGGTGGCGGATCTCTGGTTGCGCCCCGAGCCTGGAAAAGAGGGAGAGCTTCTCCGGGCAATGAGCGCAGAGATTGCGAGGAGCGTGCTCGGCTCCACAGGGACGCGCGACGATGAGGTGCAGAGTGCCGTACGCCTTCTGCGTAGAGGGCGCCGGCCAGTGATCCTCCTGGGGCCCGAGTTTATGCGTGAACCCCATGCCGCAGACATTGTCACGGCTGTGGAGGAACTGGCACGGGTCTGTAGGGCAGGAGTCCTCCCCCTCCCTGTGCACGCCAACTTCCTTGGGGCAATGCTGGTGCAAACGCTTTTCAGTCGTCCAGAAACGTCCTGGGACAGCGTGTCGGCGCTGGGTGCGGCGAAAAGGCTCGGCGTGCTCTACCTGGTGGGCGAGCACATCCCTGCGCCCCAGCGGTGGGCAGATTATGTCATTTACCAGAACTGTTACCTGCCGCCTGAGCAGAGCCAGGTGGACGTGCTGCTCCCGGTGGCCGCATTCACCGAGGTGGATGGCTCACTGGTCAATGGCGATGGTAGGCTGCGCGTGTTGACCAGGGCCGTTGCCCCGCCTGGCCAGGCAATGCCTGACTGGATGATCCTGGCGCGCCTGGCCCGCCAGATGGGCAAGTCGGGATTCGAATATGAGAATGTGCAGCAGCTGCAGCGGGAGATTTGGGCACGCTGGGAGGAGCGAGGACTTGCACTCCCTTCGCGAGGGCCTCAGCGATGGCCATGGGAGGAGATGACCACGGCGGCGGCAGCCGTGCAAGCAGAGGCAACTCCGGCAGAGAAGGATTCCCTCATGGCCTATGCCCATCTCAGCGCGCACACCTATCGCGGCTTTCCGCTGGCGGCGTTTGTGGAGGGGGCAGGAACTATTTTCGGCGGAAGCGTGGCGGTGTTCCACCCAGAAGACGCCGCAACGCTTGGTGTTGCCAATGGTGCCGAGGTGGAGCTGAGCGGGAACGGCCTACAGTGGCGGGGGAAAGCCGAAGTCCGCCCGGAGCAGCTGCGTGGGATCGCCTCGGTGCAGCTGGCGGGCACCTCGATGCCCCTTGGGCTGACTGGTCCGGTGACAGTGAGGGTGACTCATGGCTGAACTGCGCGCAACGCAAATGCTTGTCCCCAACATGCACCTGCTGACGGTCTTTGCGCCAGAGGTCGCGCGTGGCATGCGGCCTGGGCAGTTCGTCATCGTGCGGGCAGAAGAGGAAGGCGAGCGCATCCCATTGTCGGTCGCCGATTGGGACGAAGCTGAGGGAACCCTCAGCATTGTGTTCATGAACGTCGGAGGGACGACAAACGCGCTGGCCGCACTACCTGCGGGGAGCACGCTCCCTACTGTGGTTGGGCCCCTTGGCAAACCCACGGAAATAGACCACTATGGGACCGTGCTCTGTGTAGGGGGCTGTTATGGCATCGGCAGTATCTTTCCCATCGCGCGGGCGCTGCACCAGGCGGGTAACAGGGTGATCGTCGTGCTGGAGGCGCGGAGCAGCTTTCTTCTCTTCTGGGAGGAGCGCCTGCGCTCTGTGGCCGATGCACTGCACATCATCACCCGCGACGGTAGCAAAGGGCTGCGCGGCCATGTGGGGAGGCTGGCCGAGATCATCGCCGCCGCGCAGCCGATACACCGCATCCTGGTCAATGGGTGTACCTTTCTTCTGAAGCGAGTTGCCGATGTGAGCAAGCCTTTTGCTATCAAGACCATGGTCAGCCTCAATCCCATCATGATCGACGGCACCGGGATGTGTGGCGTGTGCCGGGTCAGCGTGGCGGGAGCCACCCAGTTCGCCTGTGTGGACGGCCCGGACTTTGACGGGCACCAGGTCGATTGGCAGGAGCTTCTCCAGCGCCGCAAACAGTACGTGCGCGAGGAGACGCTGGCCTATCGCAGCAGCCGAGGCGAAGAACACCGGATCTGTCAGGGACACGCTCATGCCTGAGCCGAGCAAGAAAAAGCTCGATCTCCACCGGCGAGAGATGCCCAAGCAGCCGCCCGAGGTACGCAGGCGCAATTTCAACGAAGTGGCCTTGGGCTACCCGGTGGAGACGGCCGTAGAGGAAGCACAACGTTGCCTCAATTGCCCCAAGCCGTCCTGTATCAGCGGCTGCCCAGTGGAGATCGACATTCCGCGTTTCATCCAGTGCATAGCCGCCAAGGATTTCGCCGCCGGCATCAGGGTCATCAAAGAAAAGAACTGCCTGCCGGCGGTGTGCGGGAGGGTGTGCCCGCAAGAAGAACAGTGCGAGGCGGCATGCCTGCTAAAAAAGCGCGGGGGCCAGATTGCCATCGGCAGGTTGGAGCGCTTCTTAGCGGACTGGGAGGCGGCCCAGGGCGAATTGGAGATTCCGCCCGTGCCGCCGCCCACGGGCAGGAGAGTGGCCGTGGTGGGAGGGGGGCCAGCTGGGTTGACCGTGGCAGGTGACCTCATCAGGTTGGGGCACGCCGTGACCATTTTCGAGGCACTGCACAAGATGGGCGGGGTACTGGTCTACGGCATCCCGGAGTTCCGTCTGCCCAAGGCCATCGTCCACCGCGAGGTGAATTACCTGCGGCGCCTGGGCGTGCAAATCGTGACCGATTTCGTGGTTGGCAAGACGCGTACCGTCGATAGCCTGCTGGAAGAGTACGACGCCGTGTTTATCGGTTCCGGGGCCGGACTGCCGTGGTTTATGAAAATCCCCGGGGAAAACCTCAACGGTGTCTACTCGGCAAACGAGTATCTGACGCGCATGAACCTGATGAAGGGTTTCCTCTTCCCCAAGTTCCGCACGCCGATCAAGGAGCACAGACGGGTGGCGGTCATCGGGGGAGGGAATGTGGCCATGGATTGTGCTCGCACTGCCCTGCGTCTGGGGGCTGAGGTGCGCATCGTCTATCGGCGTTCGCGCGAGGAATTGCCGGCACGCGCCGAAGAGATAGAAAACGCCGAGGAAGAAGGGGTGATCTTCGATTTCCTTACGCTGCCGGTGCGCTACATCGGCGACGGCAACGGCTGGGTGAAGGAAATGGAATGCCTGCGCATGAAACTTGGCGAGCCGGATGCCTCTGGTCGCCGCCGACCCATTCCCATTGAGGGCTCAGAATACCGCCTGCCGGTGGACGCCGTGGTCTGCGCCATCGGCAATAGCCCTAACCCCCTCATTGCGGCAACCACCCCAGGCTTGGAAGTGGGCAAGAACGGCAATATCGTGGTGGACGAAGAAACGGGCAAGACCTCCCGCGAGCGCGTGTGGGCCGGGGGCGACGTGGTCACCGGAGCTGCCACCGTAATCTTGGCCATGGGGGCCGGGCGCAAGGCCGCGCGCTCCATCCACGAGTACCTCTGCTCGTTGTAACTGGTCGCGGCGGCGTCCCGTTCTCGCCAGGCTATCCCAGCAGGCCACTCACCAACATGATGGCCCCGCTGGCGAAAACGCCGGTGAGAAAGGCCAAATAGGCCAACCGCACAAAACGGTACTTCTTCCGCGCCAAAAAGCGCCCCAGCGTGTAGAGCTCCCGCAGCTGCATCTCGTAGGAGCGTGCAGGGTCGCTCATCATTTCTTCCATAGCCTTCACGTACTCGCCATAGTCCAACTGCAGATAGTCGCTGAAGAAGAGCAAGTTGAAATTGGGGTCGTGCACATCCGGCTTTCCCCTGCGTCTGAGGAGCACGGAGACCTTGGGCATCACGGTGTACACCGCAAAGACCATGGTCAGCAGACAGAAAAAGATGAGGATTAGGGCTGCCGCTCGGGTACGAGGGGTCTCCACGTAACGCACCGACAGAGTGAGCACCACCGACGACAGCGTCATCAGGATGTTGGCCTTGAGGTCGGCCATGGAGCTCAAGGCCACATGGTGCTCGCGCGTCTGTTTGAGCATGTGGTCCAGGTGTGGACCCGGTTGCGGGATGTTCATGCCTCCCTCCTTGCACTGCTTGTGTGCGCAAACTTGCCGACCGTGGGCCGAGGTGCGCGTCGCGATGCAGGGGATGCGAGTCGGTTGTGCAAGTTTAGCAAAACAGAGGCAAAAAGGCAAGCCGAAACAGGTGCGCTGATGACGCTTGAGGGCGAGGCTTGTTGCCTCGCCCTCGCGCCGAAGCTTCGCGTTCGCCCTGTCGCCTCAGAAGGGGAGATCTAGGCCCATGCCCAAGGCGAGAGTCTCGGTCACCTTGGGCAGCACCCGCTTCTCTGGGGCCTCGGTTTTCTCGGTGAAGAGCTTCAAAGCCACCGAGGTGAGTGAGGAACGCACTCCCACGCGCAGCCACGACGGCTGATTGCCCAGCGCCAGCCACCGCGCTAAGGGGAGGCGCACTGCAGCTCCCGCGCCTACGTGGCTGACCACACGGAAAGGCGCAAAAAAGTCGTGCTCCGTCTGCACGGCGTCGGCCCGCTGCAGCACCCCGACGTTGAGTCGTATGGGCAGCGCCGGCAGGGGCACGTCTAAATAGGCGCCCACATAGGCGGAGCTAAGGTCGGGAAAGTCTTGCGCCATCTCCATGCCGCCGAACACGCCGAGGACAAAAAGGTGCAGGCCGGCGGCAATGGAGTGCGAGCCCCGCAGACGTAGCTCGCCTTCGTTGCGGTAAACCACGCTGTCCTTCTGGAAGTCAGCCAAGAGCAGCTTTGCTTGTCCGGTGAGCTGCGGACGGTTGTCCCAGCTCAGACTGACCTGGGGCAGACGTGCATCCGCGGGCGGCCCGGTCGTGCGAATGGTCCTCAGTTCATAACTGCCATGCAGGGCAGTGGGAAACCCGCGCGTGTACGTGGCCCCGACTGAGAGAGGACCAAGAGCAAGGTTGGCGCCGACAGAGGCAGCGAAACGGTCTCCCTTAAGGTTGAGCTTATAGCTGCCGGAGAAAGGGTTGTCGTTCAGGCTGAAAGAGCCCTGGAGGGTACCCCACCAGGGTTGGTTGGTGAGCGGGTCAATCCCCCCGGGCGTTCCGGTGACATAGCCTTGCGCCGAGATCTGACTGGTGAATTGCACAGGCCGGTCGCTGGTGCGCACGCGGTAGTAGGTGAGTCCCACCCCCAGTGTCAAGGGGCGGAGCGTGTAGGAGATGGCTGCCGCCACGGGGAGGGCCGAAATGAAGAGCTCCCCCGGCCCACCGGCAAAGGAGGCATCCACCGTCGTGGTGACGTCCCAGCTCACAGGAATCTCCTCCACAGGCAGGTCTGGCACCATCTGCCGGGTGATGGGGGTATCTACCCGAAAGTGGGTCTGCAGACGGAAGTCGCCGCCGGCCCGCAGGGAGACCCCCCCGCGCCGGGGCTGAAACAGGGCTATGCCGAAGCGCCAGCGCCGGAACTGATGCGCTATGCCCAGTCCCGCCAACCCGCCCATTTCCTTGAGCTTCAGGCCTGCCTCGACGTCAATGGCACCGTAGGCAAGAGAGCTGTCGCTCACCCGGAAGGTAAAGTTTCCCTCCGAGCTCTCGGGCAAACCGAAGGCCACCGCTGCCTGGGTGCCCTTCACGCTGTACAGGGCCGCCGGGTTGGCGGCAATCCCCAAGGCCCCCTGGCCGCGGGCCGGGTTAAGATACCCGGGATTGAGGAACATCAGGCACGCTTCGGGGACGGTCCCCTGGTAGGAGCCGGTGGCATACTGAGCTAGTCCTCTGGCCGACAGAAGTGTGAACACCAGGGAGCCCGCCAGCATGGCTCCATGATACTTTGCCCAGAACACTCTGCGCTCTTGCATGGCGCCCTCCTTAGAACACAACTCTCACAGCCGGCATAGCGCCCCATGAGTGGCCGCAGGTCGTCTGCCTGATGGTCGACTCTCGCCCATGCCCGACCCTCGTTCTCTTCAAGCCCAAGTGATTGAAGAGGCGCGACATTTGGCGACAACTTATGAAGCCGACAACCAATGAAACCTGCAACAAGCGTGCCTGGTCTGCGCGGCGATCAATACTCCTCTTCCAGCCTGCAGCCCAAGTGTTCCAGTGCCTTCGGTCGACATTCCTCGTTTGACGCACGCGGGGCGCAGAGCACAGACCCTTGATTCGTCATCCCCCGGCGAGATCCGAAGGCGGGAGGCGAATGAAGGTCCTGACCGAGAGAAGATTAGAGACGCTGGCAAAGAGGCGGGAGCCTTCCCACGGCGTCCGAGTCCCAACCAGGCACACCGAGCTGAGATGCCTGTGGAGAGGCAGGAAAGCGTCCCCCGGGTGGCAGTTCCATTGAGGATAGCTCAATTCTCCTACGGTGGCTTGGCGTCGCCTCAGGGGCACCTCAGAATCGCGGGGAAGAGCTTCACCCCGCCGCCTTTGGAGCAGGAGCCCCTGCGTACATTGGTTCTCCCAGGCGATGGCCGGGCAGCCCTCGTTCCTGCCATGTGTGGGGAGTGGCGCACACGAACTTGCCGCGGTCGACGCCGACTAGAGGAGCAAGGCCTTTTCTTATCCGTGCTCAGTACTGCTGCTGCTCTTCGTCTCGGGGCGGTCGCGACAGCCTTTGCCGCCGGGACGAAGCGCAGAGACCACTGTTTGGCACCTGCGGCCTTGAGCCGAGGGTGTCAGTAGCACCTTGTCCGAGGTGGAGTTTTCTTGTCTGTTTTGGTGTTGCAATCCGAGCTATTTGACCAGCACCATTTTGCCCACCGCTTGAAAGTCCTGCATGCGGATGCGGTAGAAATAGATGCCGGCCGGCAGCGCGTGGGCGTCAAAAGTCATTCTATACACACCCGGTTGGTGCACGCCCTTGGCCAAAGAGCATACTTCTTCTCCGCGCACGTCAAAGAGCGTGAGGGTGACATTACACCTTTCTTTGACGTGGTACTCGATGGTCGTTACTGGATTAAAAGGATTGGGATAGTTAGCGCACAGGGCGAACTGGTCCGGAATTCTGACAGAATTACCTGCAAGCGCCGTGTACAGCGCTGCCGAGAATTGGGACGTATTGCCCATTGCATCCGTCGCCGTTGCCGTCACGTAGTTTCCCGTAGGCGTGCCCGACCAGGAAAAATTGCCCGCGGCATCGGCCGTGACTGTGGCTTCCCAATACATGCCTTCGTCATCGGGTCCGGAAAAGATTTCCACCACGGCGTTCGGCGGAGCGGTGCCCACCACTGGATTGAGACCAGTGAGCACCGGCGCGGAGATTCGACCATTGCTGCCTTCCATGAGCTGGATGCCGAGTTCCCCATTACTATGGATTTGATTCTTGCTAATGGTGTTGTGCAAGGCGCTAGTCCACAGGATCGCTATGCCGGAACCGTCGTTGAAGGCGATGAGGTTGTTGGGACCGATGTTATTCGATGGGGTGCTTTCCAGCAAAATCCCATGACCTCTATTCGGCAAGGGGACCGTTCCGAAAACATCGGTGCCGATAAAACTGCCGGCTATCTGCACATGGTGCGCGCCAGCCCCCCATAGGCTGATGCCCGTGTCATTGCCGGAAATCAGGTTGCGTTCGCTGGTTTCCACGCCGCCGATGAACGTGTACGCGCCGCCATTGTTCAGGTAGAGGCCAGCTCCATGATTACCTAATCTCTTAACCCCGTTGGCGTCGGTGCCGATGAAATTACCAACCACTCTGTTGCTGTCGCCGCAACCTTCCAAGAAGTAGATGCCGTAGGTGTTGCCGCCAATGACGTTGCCGGGTCCGATCAGGTTATGGTGGGCCGAAGAGGATAGAAAGATGCCATCGCCTGTGTTCCCCAAGGTATCGCCGCCGGCGGCATTCACGCCGATATAGTTGCCGCAGATGGTATTGAAAGCCGCGCCATAAACGATCGCGATCCCATGGATGAGGCCGGCGATCACGTTACGATCCCGTCCTTGCAGGCCGCCGATGATGTTGCCACGGCCAGAGCGGATGTCAATTCCTGTGGTGGAATATCCGCCTTGACGGAGCCCGGTTGCATCGGTGCCAATGTAACACCCCGTGACCTTGTTGCTGTCGCCATCGATGGAAATCTGAAAAGCGCGGAAACCATTGATGGTAAGGGCATCGATATGGTTATGTTTCCCATATAAAGCCAAACCGGAAGAGATGTCGGCAACAGCGGGAGTTAGGACGATCTCCGGGCCATCGCGGTTGGTGTCTCTACCGATGAACGCCGCTTGCGACCGGCCATCGATGAGCAACCCATCGTTATTCACAGTCAGTTCGGATCTCGTTTCTATTCTCCAGATGCCCAGTTCACTATCAAATCCTGCCGCGTCCAAAGGTATTTGGAAAATAATCGTATCCGCTCCAGCATGGTTATCCGCTTGGCGGATGGCGTCGCGCAAGGAGCCAGCGCCATCATCTTGGCAATTGGAGACGATATACACGTTACGCAAGGAGAATGGAGCAGAAAAAGCAGAGGTATTGCCTTGCGCGTCTGTCGCCGTCGCGGTGATATAGTCGCCGCTGAGGGCTCCATCGTAACGGAAATTCCCTGCGGCATCGGCGGATGTGGTTCCAAGATAGTATTCCCCTTGTGCGTCGCGTCCGCCGAAAATTTCGATGGTCGCATTGGGGAACGCCGTACCCACTAAGGGATTTTTCCCGCTGATCACGGGCGCCGGCATATCCCTGTTGGCGTGTTCAGTGAGCTCGATGCCGCC
>JACIZP010000257.1 GCA_014359355.1 Calditrichota bacterium
TCTTCGTGCGCGGAGCCATCACAGAAAACACAAATGTTGGGCCGGAAGAATGAACCGGGGATGCAGCGCGGCTCCATGATGCTCCTCTTACGCTTCGTCCGGCAGCCGCAGACGCCCGGAAGTTAGTGCGTCGAGGAAACTCCGTTGAAGGGAGCGCACATCGGCGAAAGTCCGGCGAGTTGTTGCTCGCGCAAGCCTTCTCCAGAGAATACAGCACGAAAGGCCCGGTGAAGTCGTGCAGCCCATTGCGGCAACGAACAATCGTCCCGGGATTCATGAAACAGTCTCCACGACAAGCACCCTGCTTAGATTCATCTCTCGCGCGCCTCTCCACTTCAGCATGGGCGGTTGCCATTTTTTCAGCCGCGGGGAGGTGACATGTCTCGTGCCAAACCACCGCTGCAAGGTGGCGCAGCCTCACAGCCCCGCCGGGTCGACAAAAAGGTCAATCCACGGCAACTTGTACGTGAAGCGCACATAGAGCAAGGCGGAGACGACCACCAAAATGACCACCAGCACCCGGAAAACGACCGTCGGCTTGTTCCCTGCGAGCTGCTTCTCCAGCACTCCACCCATGACGCCGGAGATGTAGGTAACCGCAAGCGCCCAAAGGAGCTCCACGGGCAAAGGCTCGAGCTTACCGCACAGAGCCGGACCCACATACCAAATCAGAAAGACCAGCCAGGGCACGAACACTGTTGATAGCAAGCGTGAATACCAAAAGGCCGCCGTTTCGCGTACCCGCTGCTTGGCCGCGGCGTATTCGATCGCGCTGGCCGCGAGATAGGACCAAAACGCCATCTTCAGGTGCTGAAACACCGATTCGTTGGTGCCACAAAAGGGAGTGAGAACGGCCCAATGGGTCAGATCGTAGAGGAAATGGAGTACGGAAAAGAGAAGCAGGTAGACGAGCGCCTTCACGTAGCTGTTCATCTCGGTCACCTCCTGCGATTGCGCTCAGCCGGCAAACAAGAGTCCCACGCCTGCGACGGCAACCAGGGCACCGACCCACGCGCGTGGCGAAGGCTTTTCTTTGTAGACCACCCGCACCACCGGGATGATGAGGATGGGCGTGGTCGCCATCAGCGTGGAGGCGATGCCTGTGGCGGTCAGCTTCACGGAGGTCAGCATCAGCCAGATGCCTAAGAACGGCCCGACAATGGCGCCGCCGGTCATGAAGGCGAGCGCTTGGCGGTTGCGCAGGGCACGGACGCCCGCCTGGGCGCGTCCCGCAACCAGCGCCAAGGCCCAGACGCCCACCACGGCGGTGGTCACGCGAATCACCGTGGCAGAAAGTGCATCCAGGCTGTTGCCCATAGCCATCTTGGAGAGGACCAGGCCCACCCCCTGGGCAGCGGCCGCTCCGACTCCGGCGACCACACCCTCGATGTTTACGCCTTTGGCGGTGGGAGTAGCAGAGTTTCGCTCGGACACGACCCACACCACGCCGGCCAGCGTCGCCACCATACCCGCTACAGCCACAGCGCTGAGGCGTTCGTGCAGCACCACTCGCGCCGCCACTGCCGCCACCGGGGGTGCCAGCGTGCTAAGCAGGGTGGCAAGGCGCGGGCCCAGGAGCACCACGGAGCGGAAGAAGAGCGCGTCGCCCATCGCCAAGCCGAGAAAGGAGCTGCCAGTGAGCAAAGCAACCTGGCGAGAGGTTGCCCAGGTGGGCCAGAGCACACCGCGACTCACAAAGAGGGTGGAGACCAAGAAGAAGGCCCCCATAGGGATGCGCAGCAAATTGGTGGCGAAGGCCCCGACCCTTTTGCTTGCCTCGCCAAACAAAGTGGTGCCCAACGCCCAACAGGCGGCAGTCGCCAACGCTGCCAGTTCGCCCACGTGCTATGCCTTTCCTCCGCGGCTGCCCTTGAGGTTGCCGCCCCTGCTCACGCCGCCCTCGCGCTGCTCACGCGCCCGGCATCCTGCTTTGCCACAGGGATTTCTACGATGGCGCGTGTGCCCACCCCCACCTGGCTTTCCAGATAGAAGCGGCCTCCGTGAGACTCGACAATCTGCTTGACGATGGGCAGGCCGAGGCCCGTCCCCTCTCCCTCCGCCTTGGTGGTAAAAAAGGGCTCGAAAATCTTGTCCTTGATCTCGTCAGGAATCCCCTGGCCATTGTCTTCGATGACCATGCGCACAAAGTTGCCATCCTCCGTCAAAGAGGTGGACACGGTGAGCACGCCATCGCTCTTCATGGCGTGGGCAGCGTTGATCTCCAAGTTGCGGATCACTTGCTCGATCTGGTTGCGGTCCCCGCACACCGGTGGGAGATCTGGCGCAAAGTGTTTCTCAATGCGAAAGCGCTTCAGCACCCCGCTGAGCACCAGCGTATCGGTCGTGTCCTCCAGCACCTCGGTCAGGTCCATGCTCTGCAGTTGTGGGCGAGCCGGCTTGCTCAACGACAGCAGGTTGCGGCCATGGAGCGCCACTTTCTCCAGATGGGTCAAGAGGCGCTGGCCTATTTTCCGCACCTCCTCCTGGTTGTCGGCGCGGCGCAGCAAGAGCTGAGTCTCCACCAGCAAGCCGCTGACCAAGTTGTTCAGCTCGTGGCCGATGCTGCCGGCGATCACTCCGAGGGTCGCCTGCTTCTCCGACTGGATGAGTTGTTCCTGCGCCCTCTTCTGCTCGGTAATGTCCTTGTAGATGAGGGAGACAAACTGCACTGTGCCGTCCTCGCCGAGAATGGGCGTGGCCGAGATGAGGACGTTGCGCGGCTGGCCTTCCTTGGTGTACCGCACCGCCTCGTAAACGCGCACCACCTTGCCGGCGCGAATTTGGCTGTTGACATAGTCGCTGGACGGACTGACGTCCGGCCGGATGATCAGATCATCGAGGGTCTTGCCGAGCGCTTCCTGTTCAGTGTAGCCGAACACCTCCTCGGCACCCTTGTTCCAGGAAAGCACGCGCAGGTTGCGATCGACGGTCATGATGGCGTCCGTCGCGCCGTCCACGATGGAGCGGTACAGGTGCTCGGACTTGCGCAAGTCGGCGGTCATCTCGGCAAAGAGGTCGCGGAGCCGCGCAGCATATTCGGCCAGCTCTCGTTCGTACTTCTGTGCCTTGCTTGTGGATGTCACCACTGCTGATACCTCGCAAAGATGCGCAAACCCCGCGGCGTTGCGCGGGGACAGATTCACGGCCGCTGCAAAGTAACAAAATCGCGCAGCAAAATCAAGCAGAAATCTGCGCCCTTGCAGCTTTGCTCGGAAGCTCGGCCACTTCGCGCAACCAGGAAAAATGTCTTGACAATGGCACTGCGCCTCCGTACATTTGGGCCACGCTCCGAGCAGCAAGACGGGACGGCACGCACCGAGGGAACCTGGGGCTTGAACCGCGGAGCGACGCAGAATGCTGCCACAAGCGGCAGATCAACGGTGCTGCCTCCGCGTAGTGCCTTATCCTGACGGCTACACCCGGCATGCCTCCGGTTACGTTCGCGTTGGCACAAGGTGAGAAACACTGACTGAGTCAGCTCCGCCACACCAGAGGAGGGAACAGGGTGCAACGAGTCTTTTTTGTCCTGGGGGTGGCAAACAATGTGATGCTCATTGCGGTGTTTGTCCTGCGCGTGCGGCACATGGCCCTGCTGGAGCGGTTTGGCTGGGCATACCTGCTCTTAGCTCTGCCTGCGGCCTACGCCCTGCTTCTTACACGCAGCCACCCACAGGGAGTGCAGTACGCGGTGTTTTTGAGCATCTTCTTGGCGTTCTTAGCTCTTGAAGGGCTGTTCGACTTTGTGCTCCGCCTCCCCTTCCGCGAGCAGTGGCGCCTGTTGGCGCCGTATCTCATGCTGTACTTTGCCATGAACTATGGCTTCGTAGTCATGAGCTGGAAAGCCTCACCCAAGCAGGGCCTGGTCATGCTCGCGCTCTTCGTGCTGCAGATAGCAGCGAACATTGCCACCCATTAGCCGTATGCACGGGCGAATGGCTACGCCCCAGAAGTGTACCTGCACTGCGGGAGGGAAAAGATGGCACGATCAAGGGCGAAGGGCTCCGCCTCTGTGGCGGAGTCCGGTTCGGCGCTCCACAGGTTCATCCATGGCCTGCGGCACCTTGCCGCCTCTTTGGCTCTGCAGCCGCACGAGTATCAGTCCCGTCGGCGACTGGGTGGGCTGCCCATGCTGAGCATCAACCTTGGGCCGGAGACTTCGGACGGCCAGCTCCGCCATGCGCGGGGCATCATCGCCATCGGCACCAAGGCCACGGGCGTGGTGGCCATCGGCATATTCTCGGCCATCGGGGTCGTCGCGCTGGGCTTTCTCACCGCCGGTGTCGTGGGAGTAAGCATCGCTGGCGTCGGTCTGCTCACGGTGAGTGTGTTCGGCTTAGGCGGCATCAGCGTGTCTGCTCTCGCGATCGGCTACATAGCGGTCGGCGTGTTGGCAGTGGGCATGCGCGCCCTCGGCGTGGTGGCAATCGGGGTGAAGGCAGTGGGCATAGTGGCCCTTGGGCGCAGTGTGCGCACCCTGTTCGCACTCTGGCGCTGAAGCACGCTGCGAGGTCTCGGCACCTGTCCAGCCCGGGCTGTTCCTGGGTCGAGGAGGGCCGAAGCGCCAGCAAGCACGGCCTTTCGCCGCACACCGCACGGTCCCGCCATGTGGCCAGCACGACCTTGCTCCGCTCTGCCATACAGCAGCGGCGGAGCGGATCACAAACGAAGGGCCTCGTCAGCAACGTCAGCGGGCGCCCGCAGACTCAAGGCTCACAAAGCCTCGGCGAGCGAAGAAGCCACGGACGTTGTAGGCAACGAACGGCGTACTCCAACCCGGACACCTCGAATAGCGCCACTCCCCCAAGAGCCTTGATGGGCAACCGGAGGCTGCTACCCCGGAACACGGGCTCCTTCGCCTCTGGCCTCTACACCTGTTCTTCCCCAAGAAGCTATCGGTGGGTCAGCTCCCTCGTCGTGCGCTCGCAGTGTCGCAATACGCGCCTCCCCCGCTCAGGATGCCCATTGTTGCTTCATCTGCTCCCGGGTGTAGTCGATGACCTTTTGCAAAATTTCATCCAGGCTGAACTTTGGCTGGTAGCCGATGAGTTGCCGGATCTTGGTCAAGTCCGGCACGCGCACGCGCATATCCTCAAACCCGGCCTCGTAAGCCTTTTCGTAGGGGATGTAGACAATCTCGGAGGGGGAACCGGATAGTCGCTTAATGCGCTCCGCCAGCTCGGCAATGGTAATCGCCTGATTGTTGCCGACGTTGTAGATCTGCCCCTCTGCCGCCGGATGCTCTGCTAAGGCAATGAGCGCCTCCACCACGTCGGCCACGTAGGTGAAGCAACGCACCTGGGAGCCGTCGCCGTACACAGTGATGGGCTCGCCCCGCAGGGCCTGGCCCACCATGCGCGGGATCACCATGCCGTAGCGCCCGGTTTGCCGCGGCCCCACAGTGTTGAACAGCCGCGCAATGACCGTGCGCAAGCCCTTCTGCTTGTGGTAGGCCAGGGCGAGGAACTCGTCGATGCCCTTGGAGGCTGAGTAGCTCCAGCGGCTCTTGGTGGTGGGCCCCAACAGCCGGTCGTCGTCCTCTTTGAACGGCACCGCTTCGCTCTTGCCGTAGATTTCCGAAGTCGAGGTGATCAGCACCTTGCGCAGGTAGCGGTTAGCCAGGCGCAGCACCACATGCGTACCCAAAATGTTTGTCTCGATGACCTCCACGGGCCTGCTGACGATGAGCTCGACGCCCACTGCCGCAGCCAGATGGTAGATGATGTCGCACTCCGAGACCAGCCGGTCCATGACCGTCTCATTGAGAATCGTCTCCACCGCCACATGGAAGCGCGGATTGTCCCGCAGGTGCTGGATGTTCTTGAGCGTACCCGTGGATAGATCGTCAATAGCCCACACCTCGTAGCCGCGGCGCAGCAGTTCCTCGCAGAGATGCGAGCCGATAAACCCTGCGCCGCCCGTCACCAGTATGCGCATGCGCACTCCTTTCCTGTTCAGTCCTGTTCCTTGGGTGCCCCTCTGCGTCGCCGAATGTGCATCAGGGAAACGATAATCGCAAAGATGACGAACTCATTCAAGAGCACCAGGATGCTCTGCCAGACGTTGAGGCTGGGGAGCAGCGCGGCCCCTACGCCCACGCCAAAGGTCACGAGGTACAAAAAGAGCACCGCCTGTCTGGGCGTCATGCCCATGTCCATCAGACGGTGGGAGAAGTGGCAGCGGTCCCCGACCCAGATCGGTCGCCCTTCGCGAAGGCGGATGAACACCACGGAGAACGTGTCAAAAAGGGGTACCCCAAGCACCAGCAGCGGCAAGATGACCGGGAGCAGGCCCGGACTGCCTGGAACCACGTACGAGCCGACCAGCGTCAGACAGGCAAGCACATAGCCCATGAACAGGCTGCCAGCGTCGCCCATGAAGATGCTGGCCGGGTAAAAGTTGTAGCGCAGGAAGCCCAGCACTGCCCCCACCAGCGCAGCGAGCATCAGCGCCGTGAAGACTTGACCTTGCAACGCTACCACAGCAAAAAGCACGCTGGCGGCGATTGCGGCGATCCCAGCGGCTGCACCGTCGGTATTGTCCAGGAGATTGAAAGAGTTGGTTATGCCCACGATCCAGAGCAGCGATATGAGATAATCCAGGGCCACGCCCGGCATGAAGCTGGTGCGTATTCCCACGGCAATGGCCGTGAGGGCCGCTACCGTCTGCCCGGCAAGTTTCACCCGCGGCGAGAAGTGGATGCCGGTCAGGTCGTCCGCCGTGCCCACACCGGTGACCACCGTGGCGCCCAGGAGAATGCCAACCACCTTAGGCAAGACGTGGCGCAGGCGGGAGACCTGGACCACAAGCGGCGCCAGGTAATCAGCCACGAGCGGATTAGAGCGCAACAAGAGGAAAAGGCCGATGTTCGCCACCACCACAAGGAGAAAAGTGGCATACATGGCGATGCCGCCCAACAACGGCATCGGCTTGGCATGCGCCTTGCGCGAGATGGGCCGGTCCAGCACCCCCAACTGCAGGGCAAGACGTCGACAACACGGCACCAGCAGCAGTGCCAGCCCGAAAGAGCTGACCAGCACGTACGCATAGAGCAAGGCTTTGAACTGCCAGGTCATCGCACCAGTGCCTCCAAAAGGTGGGCGAGCCTCTCGGCCTGGGCGCGGCGCGAGAAATGCTGCTCCACGTAGCGCCTGCCGTTGGCTCCCAGGCGACGCGCCAGAGCGCGGTCTTTTGCCAGACGCAGGATCGCCCGGGCAAGGGCCTCGGGGTCCTCGGGTTCCACAAAGACTCCCCCCTGAGCCTCTTCCAGCACGCGGCGTGCTTCCCCGTCCACCGCCAGCAGCACTGGCCTGCTGCAGGCCCAGGCGTCGAACATCTTGGAGGGCAAGGCGCCTGTGAAAAGCGGCTTCCTCTTCAGCGGCACGATACAGGCGTCGGCGGCAGAGATAAGCTCCGGAATCCGCTCGCGGGGCACTTCGTCAAGGAGGAGCAGGTTGTCAAGGCGCCACTGCTGCACCAAAGCGCGCACCTGCTCCTTGACCGGCCCCTCACCCACGAAGACAAAACGGACGTCGGAGTGGTCCTTCAAAAGCCGGGCCGCTGCGCAGAGCACTTCCATCCCCTGGGCAATGCCGAAGATTCCGGCATACATGGCCACGAATTCATCCCTTAGGCCCCATTCCCTGCGCGCCCCTTGCCCGCGGTCATAGAACAGCTCGGTGTTCGTGCCGTTGGGGATGAAGACCAGCTTCTCCTCGGCCACCCCTCGGGAACGAAGCACCTCGAAGATGCCTCTGGTCACCACCGGCACCGCCAGGGCATTCCGGTAAAGGGCCAGCTCCAACTTTTCAGCCAAGTGAGCGTAGGTACGGCTGCGTATCTCGCCCAACTCCACTGCCGAGAGTGGCCAGACGTCGCGTACCTCGAACACAAACCGCGTACGGCGGACGCGCGCAATGGCCAGGCCTGCTGCGCCGACAAAGAGAGGCGGCGACGTGGCAAAGACCACGTCGAAACGCTTGCGGTCAAGCATGCCTGTCAGCGAGGCCATAAAGGCGAACGAAAGGTAGAACGCTAAGCGAGTGGCAAAGGTTTTGCGCGGCGAGGTCATCACCCAGACGCGCAGGACCTCCACGCCATCAAGCCTCTCGCGCACCAGGAGCTTGCCCCGGTAGCCCGCGTGAATGATGCCCTTTGGGTGATTCGGCACCTCGGTCAAGACAGTGACCTTATGCCCCATGCGCACCAGATTCGTCGCCATTTCGTAGGCGCGGTTCTGTGTAGCCCCCACCTCCGGGGGGAAGTATTGCGAAAGGTAGAGGATATTCACGTCAGTTGGGCAGATTCCTCGGTGTCCAAGAAGCTTCTCTCTCTCAGTTGGCTGGCAGATGCTACCGCGCCACCACGACCTTGCCTATTACCGCCACCTGTTTTCCCTCCTGGGTCGCGGTGATTTTATAGAGGTACACGCCGTTGGCCAGTTCGTCGCCGTCCTCGTCTCGACCGTCCCAATGCACGCGGTTGAACCCGGTTGCGCTTGGGGCGTCATGAACCGTTTTGATCAGCCTACCGGCAAGAGTGTAGATGCGAATGCTCACCTCGTCTGCGGGCGCGGTCAGTACATAGCAGAAATCCGTGCCCGTGCGGAACGGGTTCGGGAAGTTTACCACGTCGCGCAGTTCGAGGCGCTCGGCCACCTGAAAGTCGATCCGAAGGTGAGAGGTGTTGCCGTTCGGGTCAGTGAACAGGACCTCTATCTCGTGCCGACCATTGGCCAGGGTCGGCTGAAAAACTATGGAGCCTTTGAGGCGCTGGTCGGCAGCCGCGTCGGGCGGCAGGAGCTGTAGGCGCGGCTCGCCACCGGCGAACGACAGGCGCGTCCCATCCAGCAGCAGGTGCAGGCCGGCGGTGTCGGTGAGGGCCCCTCCGCTGTTGTCGTACAGGCGCACCACAATCTGCGGGCGACCACTGACGAACTCACCGGCCGCGACGGCGTGGCCGTCCGCAAGCAGCTCGAGGGCCGGCGCGAGCGAGTCCCGCTGGACCTCCACGACGCAAGCCTGATCGTTGTTGAATTCCGCCGGCTCGCCGATCTGGTCGCCTGGATCGACCCTGGCGCGGAGCTCGTAACGGCCTGCCAACCGCGCAGTCGGCCATGCGCGCCGAACCACTGCGGCGCTATCCGGCGCAAGGGGACGGCGCAGGGTGTCGGTGCCGAACAGGTCCTCCTTGCTCTGGCTCACCTGACTCCACCAGACCACCACCTTTTCGGCAGGGGCATAGCCGAGGTTGTGGACCTCCAACTCGAGCTGCACAGGGTCGCCAGCCACCACGTTGCCTGTGGGTGTGACCCGGAGGGGGAGCGCTGCCAGCTCCGGCGCAGGCGTAAAGGAGGTGGCCCACCACTGCAGCGTCGGCGACCAGCGGCCGTCGCTGGTGAGCAGCTCCGCACGCAGCCTCACCAGCCTGAAACGCTGCGCATCCAACCCGCTGAGGTCCAGTGTTCCCTGCGGGCCACTGCCTTCCTGCACCCTGAGCCAGGCACCTGAGCTCCACTCGTAGCCCTCCACGGCTACTGCCACCCTCGTGCAGGGGGCGGGCTCCTCTGCCTGCCATTGCACTTTCTGCCAGCGCGTGGCCGGCCCGATCAGCGGCGACTGCAAGATGCCTTGGGCAATGTAGAAGAAGATGCTGTCCTGCAGCACCGCCACGCCCTGGCCACTCTTCACCAGCTTCTCGGGCACGCTCCCGGGGGTTGCGCCCTTCCTGCCGATGATGGCCCAGGAGTCGCGGGCTCCCACCTGTCGACAGAGCGCACTCCCTATCGATTCCAGCGCTTGGTAGGCCGCCTCGGTCATGCTGTGGCTGCCCTCGTCGGCAATAGCCGCCAGGACAAGCATGCCTTCAGGTATCTGCGCCACAAAATCAGCCAGCCGTTGCGCCTCGGCAGTCGACTCGTAGGTGTCGAAGGCCATGGCCTGGACCACCTGTCCGTTGCCTGGGTGCACGACGGCCAAGTTGTGGCCGCGCCCTTGTGCCAGGGCCGGGCTGCCGGCCACCAGAAGCCTGGCGTACTGCCCGTCGTTGTACCCTGCCGACTCGGCGCGCAGAACCACTTTTTCCCGCGCCAGCTGCACCCCTGTGGCTGTTTGTTCTGTGCCCGCGAAGAGACCCGCATCTGTCTCCGCGGGGAAAAGCTGCTGCCAGCGCGTCTCTTCGGCCCCTTCAGCAAGAGTGAAGGATGCTGCGCGCCACGGCCCAGGCCCGTTTGCATAGACCGCTCTTGCCCGCCAAAAGTAGCGCCGTCCCGCAGAAAGCGGCGCAGGAGTCCATCGCGTGGAGAGCAAGCCAGGCAAGATCTCCGGGGAGCGCTGCAAGGCTCCTGACGAGAAATCCGCAGTCGTATCCACCTCGAATTGCACGTATTGAGGCGAGCCTGAGGCGGACACCGGGGTGAGTACCTCCAGCGTCGGGGTGACGTCCAGCAGCGCATGGGGGAAAGGCTTGAGCAGCACCACCTCCACGGCGCCCACCGGCACGCGGATGGTGGCGCGGTTGTTCGTCTCCACCGCCTCGCGGATGCTGTCGTCAGGATCGACCACCGCTTCCAGATCAAAGCTGCCGCTGCGCCCTCCCAGGCGCCAGGCAAACGCGGCAGTGTCCTGCCACCCCAAGGCAGACAAAAGCTTGGGCGTGTCAATGGGAAACGCGCCAGTTCCTGGCGACCGTCCCCAGAGCCCCACCTGTACTGGGCCGGGCGTAGCCAGCCCAAAATTGTGCACGCGGACGACCACCTGGACCAAGGAGTCCTCTTCACTGGGCGTGGCAGGAGTCAGGGAGAGGTCAGCGGGCTGAACCACCAGGTCCGGCAACGAGGGCAAGGCCAAATCCGTAGCCGGGTCACCAAGCAGCGAGTACTGCAGAATCACATTCCTGGTGAACTGACTGTTCCCGAGGCTCTCCCACAGGCGCAGCTTTGCCAGGGTCGTGGCGGCGCCCAAGAGGTGTACAGTGTCGACGAGCGCAGCGCGAAACAGATTGGTAATCAGCACCTGGTCGTGGAAGAGGTAGCCCCATCCGGTGGTACCCCAGAAGCCGACCGCGCCGCTCTGGGGCAGTGTCAGGAACTCTTCCCCAAAGCAATTGGTGTAGGGATTGGCAAAGCGGGCCGTGTGGCAGGTCATGCTGGTCACAAACGGATAGCGCCCCTGGTTACGCAGCTCCCGCAGGTCAGTGGAGTTGAACATCAGGTCCCAGGTGCCGGTGCCCGCGTGCCCTACAAAGTTCGTCCACAGCACCCCCGCATTGAGAGCCGCCAGAATGTCATCGCGATGCTCCCCTTGGAAATACCCTTGCGAGGTCTTGCTTATCACCACGGGTTGGCAGGAGGCCGGCGGCTTGGCGATGATCGAATCCACGAGCAGCCGCGACTGTTGGGCGAATTGCTGCTGCTCCCAGGTGTCGAATCCACCGTTGATGAGCAGCACCTGCTTCTTCCATGCCGCGGGGGTGCTGTCCGACTCGTAGGCGATGATTTTGCGCACCATGCGCTCGGCCTGCTCCCCGTTCTCCGCAGGAATCCGTCCCACAAGAAGGTCCGGTAGAAGATCGTCAGGGCCGTCCGTGCAGGCGAACCAGGCATCGCTCACCGGATTGCCAAAAGTGGGCACATAGTCCTTTTTCACCGTTTGCGCAAGCAAACCCTTCGGGTCCCAGCACGCATCGCCGAGCAAAAGCAGGAAACGTGGGCTCCGCTGCCAGTGGGCAGTTGCGTGCTCCATAAGCAGCCGGATAGCGGCGGGGTCGGCCAGGCCATAGGTGAATTCGTCGTACACATCTTCAATGAACGCAGAGGTGACGGCGAAGCCATTGTGAACTCGGCGGAACGCGGCCAGCTCCTCTGCGGCAGCCGCAAAGCGCGGGTGGGTGATGAGCAGATAGTCCGCAGCATTCTGCGCCGAGCGCAAGTGCGAGGGCTGGTCCAGCACCATGCGAGCTGGGCTCCTCAACGTGCCCAGCTCGGCTGCCATGAGGTGCAGGGCAACACCCGACGAGTCTCGGAATGCCGCAGTCACTCCTCTGCCACCTGAGGAAAAGGAGATTACCTCGGCCAGGCGTGCTGGCCCCGTGCGTGCAGGTGCCAAGACCTCGGGCACAGACCCTGGGGTTGCCCCTTTGCGTCCGATCAGGGCCCAAGAGTCCCGCACGCCTACCTGCCGCGTGAGGGCGCTGCCCAAGCTCTCCAAGGCACTGTGCGCCCGCGGCGTCATGCCCACGCTCCCCTCATCGCGGATGGCGACCAGCACGACGGTGCCTGCCGGCAGACGCTCCACGTAGGCCGCCATGCTGTCGGCATTGGCCTGCGAAGCGTAGGTGTCGAAATTCCTCTTGTCCAGCACTTGCCCGCTCTGGCCGTCCAAGACCAGCAGGTTGTGACCCCGGCCACCACTCCACAGAAGCTGGTCGTCCTGCCAAAACTCGGCGCGGTTGCCATCGTGGTAGCCGGCAGAGAGCAGAACAAAACGTGCCCACCAGCTCGTTGAACAGCGGACCTCGGTGACCAGGCGCCCCTTGTCCACGTCGACAACGAGGATGCTGTCGGAAGAAAAGCCCTGAATTGCAATGTCTCGTGCCCCTCCACTGGCTGGCAGGAGGCCAGCGAAGCGGCCTGCTATGGCCTTGGGGCGACGCGGGTATACGAGTTCGATCCAGTCAAGATAGAATTGGTCGATGCCGGCACCCGTATTGCCGACTGAGGCAATGGCGAGATCGTTCAGGGCGCGCGCCGCATCGGCGGGGAACGTTGCGTCGACAAAGATGAGCTGCCGATTGTCAAACCAGACGTCGGCGGCCAGGCGGCCATTGAACCAGAGGCGCGCATGGTGGTCCGGGTTCGCCTGGTCCAGCGTGGTACCGCGCAGAAGCACCCTCAGCCGCAGGCTATCCCCTTCGAAAGCCAAATCGGGCAGTGGCACCGGCACGCTCAGGGAATCCCCGGGGTTGAAAAAGTGCCAAACCCACCCTTCGCCAGGTGTGGCGAAGGTGTTATGCACCTCGGCGTCGCTGTCGCCGTGATAGTAGTGCCTCTCTTCTTCAAGGTGCAGGGTATCGGCGAACCAATGGAGGAATTCCTGCCCGGCAGGCGCTGCTGCAGTTGCGACCAGGCGCTTTCCTTCCGACCCTCCCCAGGTCAGCCAGTAGACGTTCGTGTCCGACTGGGCCGCATAGTAGGTGGTGTCGCCCCGTCGGCGCTCAGCAGAAAAGACCAGCCAGTCGTCTGCATCGAACACGCCATCGCCGCCTTCGGCCACGTGCAGAGCTACCTCCTCGCCCCTGTAGTACAGGCGCAGCGTACTGCTAGGAACCACGCTGGAAATGCCCAACGACTGCAGCTCGCGGCCGCGGACCGCGTAGAGGCCTTGTTCCAGCAGCAACAACTTGCAGTAGGGCCGCGCCGGGTCGTACCAGCCATACTCGTCCTGAGGAGTGCTACGCCCCAGCGGCATTGGGGCCTTGCTACCCCGCAGGAGGTCGCCCGCCACGCGTTTGAGCTCGTCCCCCACAGGCGGCAGTTGAAGGGGGGTCTGCGCCGTACCCTGCCATTGCACGCGGAGGCGCGCCCGCTCGACAAGCCGTATGCTCCCCGTGGTCGCAGCATAGCGGAGCGGATGGACTGCCACCCGGACGAGCCGGTGACCAGCCACTACGGCCGCACCGTCAAGCATTGCGATTGGCCTTGCGGCGACCGGGTCGCCTGGCCCGTGTTGTGCAGGGGCAGCAAACCGATAGCTCACTCGGCTCATACCCTCAGGGCCCTGCTCCTGGGCAAGCAGGACACGCGGCAGGCGATAGGTCCCGGCAACTGGTGTGCAGATGCTGTCCTCTACAAGCACCGTGACCCTGGCCCCGGGCGGCACCTCAATGGCCAGGCCTGCGACTGGCAAGGCCAAAGCCCCATCGACAAGGTCTATGGGCAGGTCGCCGAGCAGAGGGAGGTGAACTTCCTCTCCCCCATCCACCAAGCGCTCAAAACGCAGGGCAGGGGCAGCCCACTCCAGCACACAGTAGTTCGCTCCCCGCTCGACCATGTGCAGGGCAGGCTGCCCGGCAAAGGCCAAGGCGGCTACCGAGCAGAGGAGGCTCACTACCGTTGCTCTATGTGCTCGCAGGACAGTCACGTTCTCCGGCCAGAAGGTCATCGCCTGCCTGAGGTCCACGGGCCACTCGAGACGGTGTCCTCAGTTGCTGCTTCCCTTGTTGCGTCAAAAGATAGCACTATTTTCCGAATCTGCAAAAGTCTTTTTGCAACGTGCCCCTTCCACTACTCTTGGCACACACCCTGCAGGCCCGCAGGGGCCCACCTTGCCAGCGAGAGGCCAGCTCACCCCCGAGAGGTTCCTCCGCACAGTCCTCTTGCCCGTAAGGCATTCCCCCGCGCGCTTGTCAGAACCTCCCGGAGGCTCCCCCACAGGCGCCCGAGGCGAAACCATGAGAACGCAGCGGGCTCTTGAGACCCGCCCCGGGCTCGCCACATTCCCAAAAGCAAAGAGGCCGCCGGCGAAATCGCCTGCGGCCTCTCGCGAAACAGGGGACCGTAAAGCCAAGGGCTGGAGGGCGCCCTTCGCTACTTAAGCAGCACCATGCGCCGCGTCGCCGTAAACTCCCCGGCCTGCAGCCTGTACAGATACACGCCAGAGGGCAGATCACTCCCGTCCACGACTATGCGGTGGCTGCCGGCGGCCAGGGGTGCGTTGACCACCTCTTTGACCTTCTGCCCGAGAGCGTTGAAGATGACCATGCTGACGTGCGTGTTGCTGGGCAGATACACGTCCACATACGTGGTCGGGTTGAAGGGGTTGGGGTAGTTCTGGCTCAAATGATAGGTGCCCAGGACCGCCGGCTGTTCTGCGACGCGCACCGGCGAGCCGTTGCTACCGCCCCGCGTGATGACCGACACGAGCTCCCAGGGCCCGCCATCTGGGACGCGACTGTAGGACTGGGTGACGTCCATCGCCGGAAAGGCGACCGAGTCTATCACCACACCGTCAGCGTCCTCAAGCCATGCCCACTCACCGCTGCTTGACAGGCCAAAGTCGGCCGGGTCACCGGTGTTATCGGTGACAATGACGAAGAAGCCATGCGGCGGAAGCACTGTCCCCGCCGGAAGGAGTTTCTTCGGCTTGGTGCCCGCCTTGCCGCCGTTGTCGTAAATCTTGTAGCCGGAAATGTCCACGGTGTCGAGGGTGGCGTTGTAGACCTCGATCCAGTCTGGATCAGAGGTCGTTCCGCGGGAGTAGATCTCGTTCATCCGGAGGACACCGTTGAGCGAGCCGCGCGTGACGCGCTTCAGTATCTGCCACGGACCGCCGTCCGGGTACCGGCCGTACGATTCGGTGGTAGCCAGCGCGGGAAACGCCACCGTGTCGATCACCGCACCGGTGGCATCCTCCAACCATACGGTCTCGCCACTGCTGGAAAGGCCAAAGGCGCTGGCCGTGCCGTCCTCGGTAACCACCACGTAGACCCCCAGGGGCGGGATCACGGTCCCGGCGGGAAACTCCTTCTTCGGCTTGGTGCCCGCCTTACCGCCGCTGTCGTAGATCTTGAAGCCGGTGATGTCCACCGTCTGTGAGCTGGCATTGTAGAGCTCAATCCAATCGGGATTCTCGTTGGTGCCACGGGAGTAGACCTCGTTGAGGAGAATCGCCGACTGCGCGTAGAGAGCTCCTGCCAACAGCCATGCGGCAACCATGAATGCCGCACCGTAACTAAGCTTCTTCATGTCCACCTCCTTTGCAATGCACTCCTTCCGTGCGCCAGCTCGGCGATGCACCGCACGCGGAGCCGGCCATCCTACGGCTTGTCAAAGGCGTAGAGCTTTGACTCGCCGTCCTGCACCACGTAGAGGGTGCGCCCAACTACAGCGATCCCCTCCCCTTTAGAAAAAGGTATGAACCACTCCCCTAACAGGACGCCCTCCCTGCTGAACTTGCCGATCTTGAGCGACTCGTCGCTGATGATCCACAGGCAGTCTTCCGCCTCGTCATAGCAGATGTCCGACAGGTCGGTGAATGCCGTGATCTCCACTCGTGCCACTTCGGCCCGCCCGCGGTACCGGAGGAGCATGCGGGGGTCCTTCTCGTTCACCACGTACAGGTTGCCGTACTTGTCCAGCGTGACCCCTTCGAGCGCATGATTCTCCGCAGTGGCCACGCGCACTGAGAAGGAAAACAGTTCTGTTCCGTCCCAACGCACGGCGGTGACAAGCTGTGGGCGTTCCTGAACAACGTAGAGCGTATCGCCACTACCGGTAACTGCCACGCCTTCGAGGTCCACGCAGGCGATCGGTATGCTTCTAATAACCCTGCCCGTGAGGTCTATCTCAAATACCTCCCCGCGGTCATCGGATACCACGAGCAGCGAATTGCTCACCTTGCGGTAACAGATACCAGAGGCCTCCGCAATCGCCGGACTGATGACGTAGGTCGCCACTGGCTGCAGCGTCGGCACCTCAGCTTGCGGCGGGAGTCCAGTGGGTGCTTTGCGGGTGCACCCACTGAACACCACGCCTGCAACCAGCACTGGCACCAAAAGCCACTTTCGCCACTCACCGGCTGACCGGAGAAAGCTCAACGCCTCCTCTGCTCCGACAGTGCTCCTTCCTTCGGTGGGGGGCCCTCATGGCTGGTTTGGACCGCCGCGAGTAATCGTGGCAAGCTGCCAGGTGGTCCCGCCATCCGGGATCCGCGAGTACGACTGTGTCACGTCCATGGCAGGGAAGGCGACGTAGTCGACGACCGTACCGGTGCTGTCCTCCAGCCACACTTCTTCACCAGCACTGGACAAGCCAAAGTCCGAGGGATCGCCGGTGTTGTCGGTCACCACCACGTAGTAGCCATGGGCCGGAACCGTCACGCCTTGCGGAATCGTCTTCTTCGGCTTGGTGCCACCCTTTCCTCCGCTGTCGTAGATGCGGTACCCACTGATATTCACCGCCGAGTTGAAGGGATTGAAAAGCTCCACCCAGTCTGGGGCATCTGCGGTGCCTCGGGAGTAGATCTCGTTCATCACCACGTAGGTGGCCTCTGGCGGCGGAGGCTCGGGACCTTGGATGGGCGGAGCCTCGCGCGAGCAGGCGAAAATGAGCAGGCCGGCCACCATTCCCAGACTCATCGCTTCCGTCTTTTTCAACATCGTGCAACCTCCTTTTGCTTAGAATGCCGCCTGGACGCGGAACTGAATGAACCAGTGATCGTCGTCGCCCAGCAGATTGCCCTTGCGCGTGGCGTACTGGTCCAGGTCGACCTTGGAGTAGTTGAACTGGAGCTTGATGTTCCTGTTCGGGTAGTAGTTGACGCCAAGCATCATCTGTTTGGAAGAGCCCCCATGGATGCCTGCTCCCAGGTCGTTCAGGTCAAGGAAGCTGGCGCGCGCCGCCAGTTCCAGCGCTCCCCACGAATGCTTCGGCATCTCCACAGGGCCTGGTTCCCCTTCGTCGACGTAGTAGTCGCGCGTCTCGCCGGTGACCATCCAGGTGACGAAGGCATAGCCGCCCTTCATGTCCACGCGCGGCTTGTTGTACCAGCGCTCCACGGTGGTCCACATCGCCTCAGACTGCAAGAAGAACGGCCCGTAGATGCCGAGCAGTTCCACGCCGGAGCGCAGGTAGTAGTTCACGTCCCGAATGTCGCCAGTGTGCAGGAGCTTGGGGTCGGACACGTAGGTCTCGTGCCGCGATTTGATCTCGATGGTGTTCTCTGGCAGATCGGCCACCGCGTCCGGGATCTTGTAGGCAAAGGCGCCACCGATGTGCAGGTTCCTCCCGCGCTGATTGATGGGCGCCAAGGTGAGGCGCACGTTGGTGGAGTAGCCCTCGTCGCGCGTCCCTTTGTCGATGCGCGTGCCAGCCTCGTGCCCCATGATCGCACCGGTCAACTGTCCGTATTTGGTCCAGTAGCGAGCCGCGGCTCCAATCCTCCTGCCAAGGGGAAACGCGTTGGAGACCGACGAGCGCTCCAAAAAGGTCAGGAGCAGCGAACTGGTGAGCCTCTCAAGCCCAAAAGGCTCTTTGAAATTCCCCACCTGGAGAGACAGATGAGTGCCTGGCACTCTGTACTTGACCCACATGTCCCGCAGGTCGAGAACCGCCTCGGCAAAGTCGACATCCAACTCGGTCTCCCAGTCCTTCCACAGCACGGTTTTCATGGCAAAGGTGAGTCTGCGAAACACGGCGCCGTCGCTCATAGGGTTCTTGCTGTCGAAGTAGAAAGCCGCGTCCATTTGCAGCCGTGCGTCGAACCACCAGCGGAAGGAGCCGTCCGCGGTCTGGAACACCATCCTGCCGTTCCTGGCCTCTGCACCCAGAGGCACCGAGTAGTCGCCTCCGGGAATTCTGGAGGCCTGACCGAAGACGAGCGCGGTGCCGAACAGCAGCATCACGACAACGGCGAATCGCTGTTTCATGACATAGCCCTCCCAAATTGGTCCAAAAGCCCTGTACTGCTCTCTACGCAAAACTCCCCCTGCGCCACACATTCCAGCCGCTTGCCACGCAAGGAGGCAGTCCTCTCCGCCGCAAGACCTCCCTGCCCTCTGGGCAGCCAGGCCACAGGCCCAGTGAGGCCTCTTGTGGCCGAACCCCCTTGCCCATACCTAGCGGAGTGTCGGTTTACCTCGGAGACCGTAGCCACCTCCAGGCCCGGCCCTGCCTATCGCACCACCGCTTGTTGGAAGACGTTTTGCACGAAAAACAGAGCGACAAAGGTCAACAGGGCGGCCACGACCGGCGTGAGCACCCAGCCGACTACGATCTTGCCCAGGTACCGATAGTTGACCACACGGCTACTCTTGAGCAGCCCCAAGCCGGAAATGGCACCGACGATCGCCTGGGAGCTGGACACCGGCACCAGCGGCAGTGACGGCAAGCCTGCACTGGTCAAGAGTGTCTTCAGTCCCTTGGAAGCAAAAAGCAGAAGTACCAGCGAATGCGCAAGGACCGCGATCATGGCAAGAATGGGCGTCAGCTTCACGATTTCGTTGCCCACCGCCGTCATCATGCGAAACGAGTAGCTACAGATGCCTAAGGAAATGGCCAGGCTGCCCAGCAGAAAGAGCTGCTGTCCACCAGTGATGCGCAAGGGCCCAGCAATGGTGATGTCGGTGAAAGGTGAAGCACGCACAAAGACCCCCACCACATTGGCAATGTTGTTTGCCCCCAAACTGTATGCACCAAAAGCACCCACCAGGATCAACCCCGCCCTTGTGTAGGCATCAAGGCGCAACAGATGAATGTGCGTCCTATTGAGCACACCCTTGAAAATGAAGTACAACACCACGGCGAAGGCACCCGCCAAGACGGGCGACACTACCCAAGTCGCGACAATTTTGCTGAGCACTGCAGGATCGGTGCGCGAATGGGTGAACATGTTCCATCCCAGAATGGCACCGACGATGGCCTGGGTCGTCGACACGGGCAACGTCGCCTTCGTCATCCAAAAAACGGTCAGGCCGGCGACCAGGGCCAAGGTGAACGAAGCAGCAGGCGCGCTAACCGCCCCGAGTGCCACCAGCGTCTACGTGGTGCCCGCCCCTCCAACTACCGCCCCGAGGATGACAAAGGTGCTGGAGATGAGGGCGGCCGTCTTGAAGCGCACCATCCTCGCCCCCACCGCCGTTCCAAAGACGTTGGCAGCGTCGTTGGCGCCAAGCGACCAACCCAAGAACAGCCCACTCAGTAGGTAGAACCAGAACATGCGCACGCGCTCACACGTAGCGTTTGATCGTAGCGATAGACAACCTGTCGCAGACGTCCTCCGCTTCCTCGGCGATTAGCTCGACATGGTAAGCGAAGTAGCGCAGGTGAATCTTGTGGCTCAGGCGCAGCTGGTGAGCGAACACTTCCCTCTTCAACTTCTCCGCCATCTTGTTGGTCTCTTTGCGGTAAAACTGCACCTGGTTGATGTTGTCCCGCACCGAGGTCAAGTCAGTGAAGTAGGCGCGAATTGCCCTGACCATCCCTTCCACTGCGGAGATGGAAAAGTCGGCAAGGTCTCCGAAGAAGGGGGAAAACTCTTCGCAGATATCTGGGCGCTCCACGGAAAACTGGAGCAACGTCTCCGCCATCCGGTTGAGCACCTTGTCGGCGTTTTCCAGCAAGCCAAGGACATCGCCTCTGGACTCAGGGATCAGCGTGTGCGAATAGAGGCTGGTCTCGATTTCCCGCCGAAGCCTGTCCCCAAGGTCTTCCATGTCCGACAACTGCTCCAAGTGCGACTCGAAATCTGGCAAGCGGCCTTTCAGGTAAAACTTCACCCCCTCCCTAAAGACCAGTCCCCCCTTGACGATGAGGTCCAGGTACTCATCAATCTGTACCTCGAGCCGTTTGCTGCGCCGGAAGAATATGCCCATACGCGCTCGCCGTCCAAGTTAAAAGATGCCAAAGACCCCGTGCGGCGTGATTCCTAAGAGGCGGAACCACGTCTCGCTGGCAAGCAAAGTGATTATCCATGTGACAATAAGCATGGTGAACCCATAACGGAAAGCCTCGCCGAGACTGTAGTGGTCGGTTTCGTAGAGCAGCAACGCCGGCTTACTATTGAACGGCAGGACGTAGACGTGCTCGATCAGAAACGCCACTGGCAGAGCCAAGCTGACTATGGGATAGCCAAACCGCGAGGCAGTACCGATGGCAAGCGGCACAAAGATCATGGCGCGCATCGTCTTTGACTGAAAAAGCAGCGCACTGAATAACATCACACTGGTCAGCAAGACGTACAACAACCAATAGGGAGTGCCTTCGCCGATGCCCACGTGGTCGAAGAAGGCATTGACGAGCAACGAGGGAAGATCGGTGATGGACAGCCCCGCGCCAAGGGCATAGGCACCCGCGGAGAAGAGCATGAGGTGCCAGGGGATGTCCACGTCGTTCCACTTCACAATGCCGATGCCGGGAAGCAGCGCCACGATCCCACCGACAAAGGCCACTGCCGTGGCACTGATGCCGTGCAGACGGTCCGTTGCCCACATGGCCAGGATGGCCATCAGGATGAGCACCGCCCGGATTTCTCGTGGCGAAACCGGGCCAAGGCTGCGGTACTCCGCCCGCAGCCGCTCCATCCCCCCCTGTATCTGCGGCACCCGCTCTTGCGGCGACAAGGGGAAGAAGACCTTGGTGGCCAGCACAAATCCGACCAACAGAATCACCAGCGTGACCGGCAGCATGGCTACCAGCCAGTCGGAGAAGAATATCTTCTGGCCAGTAGCGCCGCCGATTATGGCCACGGCCAGGAGGTTGGCCGCCGAGCCGGTCATGAACGCCTGGGCACCGACGCAATTCTGAAACAGGTTCTGAAGCACTATGCTTCGGCCGAAATTGTTGCGCTTCTCCCCTCCCTGAGCTCCATAAATGGCGGCAATGACCATGAAGATGGGCAGCAAAATGGCCGCCTTGGCAGTGGTGGCCGACACCAGCGCCGAAAGCACAAGATTGATGACGAGGAAGCTGAGGAAAATGTAGCTGGGCTTGCGCCCAAAGCGCAGGATGAACCACAAGGCAAACCGCTTGGCAACGCCGGTGGACACCAGCATGCTCGCCAAGACAAACGACATGATGTTCAGCCACATCACCTCGTGGCCCAGTTGCGCATAGGCTTCCTTCTCGGGGAGAACCTTGGTCAGCACCAGCGTGACAATCAGGATCAGGGAGGTCAAGTAGTTGGGGATAGCATCTGTGGCCCACAAGATTATGCCTGCCAAGAAGATACCCAGCATCAGGTGGTTGCTGCGCGCAAATGCTTCCGGCCCCAGGTTGCGGTAAGCGCTCTTGGCGGCATTGGATACCAGCTGCGCCCCGTCGATGTGCTGCAGGAAGGGAAGCTTGACTAAGTAACCGATGGAGATGAATGCCCCCAGGGCGAGGAAAGGACCGATCAGAGCCAGCCATCGCTCCAAAGAGGTCTTTTCCCTTTTCGGCAACCGATCGATGCGGTAGTTGCGCATGTCAAGGGGGTCGAAAGCGGCCATCGCTCACCAGTTCTTGTATGGGTTCTTCATGAGCATCGCGTTGTAGTAGCGGACGTCCCCAGTCACCTCGTCCCCCAACCACTCAGGCTTCTCGAATTCCTCCTCTTCAGAGTCCAGCTCCACTTCGGCGAGAATCAGGCCCTCGTTGTCGCCATAGAATTCGTCGACTTCAAACTTTTTCCCCCCAACCTTCACCTCGTACCGGCACTTGTCAATGACCCCAGGTTCGCAGATCTTCAGGAGGTCCTCGGCAACGTCGACGGGTATCTCTTGCTCCCATTCGAAGCGGCTGGCCCCAGAGGCGCCGCCGATGCCCTTGATGGTCAGGTACCCTTTGTCGCCTTTGATGCGCACGCGCACCGTCCTCTCTGGCACCGAAGAGAGGTACCCCTGCACGATGCGGGTCTTTTTCTCCGCAAGGTGCTTGAAGGGACCTTTCACCAAGAACTTGCGCTCAATCTCTCGGCCCATGTTTCGACCCTTTCTCTTTGCCGCCCGACCTCAAAAGCGAACGCGGTACACGGAGGATTCGGGCAGCGGCGCCATGCCTATGATGCGTTTAATCGCCAACAGGTAGTTGACGTTCTCGTAGCCGGTCAGACCGACCATCTCTTTCGCCTGCAGAATGGCCTCCACATGCTCGGACTCTATGCTGGCAGTCATTATCTTCGCCCCGTTGACGTATACCTCGGCCAGCTCAGCGATACAGCCGTTGATCGTAAAGCCAAACCGCCGCTTGAAGACGTGCACCGCGACGAGCGAAGGATGCGGGAGAATCAGCTCTTGAAGGAATTGGCGCAGGGTGTAGGTCTCCCGATTAAACTGGGGGCTGGCCACCCCAAACGCGGGGAATACCTGCTCGCCAATGATCTGCGCAGACATGGGGAACTGCCCTTTCATGCGGGGGTTCCACTGCTCCAAGCCCAGCTTCTTCTGCACAAGGACCTTAATGTCCATCAACTCATCACGGATCTTGGTGTTGTTCTCATTGTTCTCTGCAGAGACGATGTAGATTTCAAGGCTCTCGCGAATCTGCTCCACCGGGCTCAGCGTGCGCATTCTTTCTTCCACAAGTCCAAAGTTCTGCGCGAAAGCACGAAACTCAAATCGCGGTCTTACCTCTGCCATTCCTTCTCCTCCACCTCAGTTTGCTGGATTGCGATTCTCTCTGTCATGGCCGACGGCACGGCTTGGACCTGCTGCTGAAGCCTTAGCGCGGGGGGCCCTCACTTCGACTCGCGCAGGTGGGAGGCAACCGCCTCGCACTGCGACCGCTCGCTGGGGGAACACGTGCTCCATGAACCACTGCATTGTGCCCGATCCGATCCTGGCACCTCAGGTTGTCGTGGGCTGGTAAACTCGTGGCCAATTGTATGTTCGGCAAGAGCTGTGCCAGGGAGGGCCGACGCGAAATCAAGAGGTTAAGGCAGGCGAGAACAACGGCCGGTCGTCGGCTGTTGAGGTTTCGGCAGAAAGTCTGCCGAAATTTCGACAAAGCTCTTGCATTTGCCGAGTGAAAACTGTACATTTCATCCCAAAGGCAGTGCTCCGCCACCGGTCATAGAGGGTGCGAGCCTTTCAGAGGCGCCGATTGCTGTGCAAAGCAGCGTCATGTGACAATCCAGGCAGCAAGGCGGCCGGTGGCGCTCTACAAGAAGCGTGGCATCGTTTCCCTGCACGCACGGCACCTTCGTCTGCCATGACCACATCCGCAGCTTGGGGACTCCGATGAAGCGCAGGTTTGCGTATCTGTTCGCGAGCATCTTTCTCCTGGGGGTCATATCTCTCGGCCTCTATGTGGTTGTCATGGACATCCGGACGCCGTCGGCCTGGCAACACGCCGCGGCACCGGGGGAGGGCATCACCAAACGGGACACCATCCGCGTCGGTGTAGTCTCGCGTTTTGCGCCCAACCTCATCTATCAGGGTTACCAGCCCATCGTGGACTATCTCAACGAGGTGACCCCCTACCATTTCGTCTTGAAACTGGGTGGCTCCTATGAGGAGACCATTCAGCAATTGGTGCGGCGCGAGGTACAGCTGGCGTTTGTCGGCACCTTTGTCTACCTCAAGGCCAGGCACAAGTACCCTATTCGGTGCCTCCTCAGTCCTCTGAATAGGCGCTACGAGCCTTATTTGCGCTCCGTGCTCGTCACCCGTGCCGACAGCCCCATCCGCAGTGTTGCCGATTTGGTCGGCAAGAGTCTGGCCTTGCCTTCGCCCATGTCTTTCTCCGCCAATTGGCTGCTGCGCGCGGAACTGCCCAAATACGGCTTGCACGCAGCTGACCTTGCTGCCGTACGCCACTTTGACTTCCACCACACGGTAATCTACGAGATTCTCAGTGGCAGGATCGACGCAGGGGTAGTGAAAGATCGCGTTGCGGAGGAGTTTTTCGACAAGGGCATCCGGGTGGTCGCCTCCTCGCCGCCAATACCAGGCTCGCCGCTCGTGGTGAGAAGCGATCTCGATTCTACCCTGGTCCTGGCCATCGAGGAGGCCCTCCTCAGGGTGGACACCCGCAAGCCGGAGTTTGAGCAGTTGGTGCGAGATTGGGACCCTGAGTTCACCCATGGCTTCACCAGAGTTCAAGACAGCGATTACGACGAAGCCGAGGGTGCGGTTTTCTCCGGCGAGGACGAGCTATGAGGCCCAGAAAGAGCCTCAAGAAGCGCATCCTCCTCTTCCTCGGCGGACTGACGACAGTCCTGATGACGGCCGTGTTTGTCAGCGTTCTGCTGCGCTGGAAGAGCCTCATCCTAGACACCCACCGGCAGCGAGCCCTGGCCGTGGCGCACACCTTCTCGGCCTCCCTGCTGGATGCCCTCATCTACCAGGAAAGCCGGCCGATCCGCGATGAGGAGTTCTTGGCGAATCATATCCACAGATTCCTGTCCATGAATCCTGACATCAAGAGCCTCATCCTCTACGACCAGCGAGGGACGCCCATCTTCCGCAGCAGACTGGGGAGCGGCGCCCTGTCTGAGCAAACGCTGCGCCAGCTATCGACGGTTAAAGAGCCGCTGGTGCACATCTACCGTTCCGAGGACCTTGGCTGGGTTCTTGAGACCACCCTCTTACTCCGCATCCACAACCGGCAATGGGGATGGATGAGGATGGCGTTTGACGCCGAGCCGGTCCGGCAACAGCTCAAGTTCCTCTTCTTCCTCCTGTATGGCCTGGGTGCAGGTTTCACTCTCGTGCTCCTGGCTGCCACCTTTCTGATCGTCGACCGCCTCACGCAATCGCTGCGTCACCTCGTGAGCGAAATGCAACGACTCGACCTGGAGCACATCGAGCCCACCCGTCTACGCCCAGGCGATGACGAGGTGGGGCTGCTGGTGGAAACTTTCGAGATGTTGAAGAGCCGGCTGGTCCAGTCCCGGAAGCAGCTTCTGGAAGCCGAAAGGCAGGTCTATCAGGCCGAAAAGCTCGCCTCCATAGGCCGTCTGGCCGCAGGGGTGGCACACGAAATCAACAACCCTCTGCACGGTCTGAAGAGCTGTTTGTTTGCCATGCAGCGGGAGCCAGATAACCCGGTTGAGGTCACGAAATACCTCTCTCTTGCCGATGAGGCCGTCGACCGCATCTCCAGTGTGGTGGAAAAGCTACTGAACTTTTCGCGACAGGGGGCGCAGCAACGAACCGAAATGAACCTGAATGACGTCATCGAGAAGGTGCTTGCCCTAATCTCCTACCGCCTTGACAAAGGGGGTATCTCGGTGGTCAAGGAACTTGATCCCTCCTTGCCGAGCATCCACGCCGACCCGCAGCTCATCGGCCAGGTGGTCATGAATATGCTCATCAACAGCTACGACAGCATCCAGGATGGCGGCGAGATCCGCATCAGCACGCGGCGAGTTGATGGGCAGAAGGTCTGTATGGCCATCGCCGACACCGGTTGTGGCATCGCGGAGGAACATCTCGACAAGATATTCGACCCCTTCTTCACCACCAAGGAGGAAGGCCGGGGAACTGGCCTGGGGTTGTCGGTCAGCTTGGGAATCGTGGAGGCCCACGGCGGCACCATCACCGTGCACAGCAAAGTCGGGGTGGGCACCACGTTTCAGGTGACGCTTCCCATTGGAGGTTGAGCATGAAGGTCTTGCTCGTGGAAGACGAGAAGGTGTCGCGCATTGCCCTCAGTGACGCGTTAAGGAAGGCGGGTTACCAAGTAGTCGCCTGCGAGAGTGGCAATGAAGGCCTGGAGTGGATAGAAGAGGACCATTTCGAGGCGGTCATCACCGACTTGCGTCTGCCGGACCTGAGCGGCATGGAGATCCTGAAGGCGGCAAAGCAGAAGGATAAGGACTGCGCCGTCATTGTCGTCACCGCCTACGGCACGGTGGAAAGCGCCGTGGATGCTTTGAAGCTCGGTGCCTACGATTACCTGACCAAGCCCTTTTCCACGGACAAACTGCTGGCGATGCTCAAAAACATCCACCACCTGCACGAGCTGCTGCGCGAGAATCTCCAACTCAAGAAATGGGTCACCACCTACCAGGAGCGAGAGATCATTGGCAACTCTGCCCCAATTCGCCGGGTGGTGGAAATCCTGCGTTCGGTGGCCACAACGGACTACACGGTGCTCATCCAAGGAGAGAGCGGTACCGGCAAAGAGCTGGCAGCCCGCTTCTTGCACCGGACAAGCGAAAGACGACAAGGACCATTCGTTGCCGTCAACTGCGCCGCCCTCCCAGAGGGTTTGTTAGAGAGCGAGCTCTTCGGCTACGAAAAAGGGGCCTTCACCGGGGCCGTGCGTCGCCACGTTGGCTACATCGAGCGCTCCCGCGGGGGCACACTGTTCATTGACGACGTGGACGACCTGCCGCTCCGTTTGCAAGTCAAGCTGTTGCGCGTGCTGCAGGAGAGAGAAATCCAGCGTCTCGGCGGGGAACACCCCATTCCCGTGGATTTCCGTTTGGTGTGCGCAAGCAAGGCGAACTTGGCGCAGCTGGTTGCCTCGGGTTCGTTTCGCGAGGATCTCTATTACCGGCTGAACATCATCACCGTCACCATGCCGCCCCTGCGCGACCACCGCGAAGATATTCCGATCTTGATTGACCACTTCGTCAAGCGCTACGGCCAAGGCAAGGCGGGCTTTGCCCTCACGCGCACTCAGCTGGAGCAGCTCATGGCCTACGACTGGCCCGGCAACGTGCGCGAATTGGAGAACGTCGTGCAACGCATGCTGGCCCTGCCCCCGGGGGTGGATTTGCTGGAGCTCGGGAGCACTTTTCTGCCGGAAGTGCAGGAGCGCCAGAGTCCCGCATCTGCCTCGCCGCCTGCAGAGGAACTTCCGGCCCTTGCGGATTTTGTCAGGGCGCAGGAGTACGAACTCATCGCCAAAGCCATGCGTCTTGCCCAAAACAATATCAGTCGCGCGGCCCGGCTGCTCAAGATTCCGCGCACCACACTCCAGTGCAAGTTAGACAAGATGCGCCTGGCGAGACAAGGGGGACCACTGAGGGCTGGCGGAGAGGCAGTCCGGTGATGCGCGCGCAGCCAAAGCGAGTGCCGCCAGACCTTAGGACGACGCTGCAAGACGGTTTTGCAGCAGCAGGTAAGAGTCAGCCGAAGTAAATCCGCCGCGCGAGCCGTTCGCTGCGAACGCGCGGCTCGAGGACCAGCCGCACTTGCCACATCCTGCAACTCGTGGACGTAGATGGCCGGCAGCTCCTCCCGTCCGGCGACGGACTCGTCCACCGTGACCTGGTAGTCCAACCACTTGCCTTCCACCTTCTCAGACCAGCATCCAGCCGTTCGGTGACCCCACAAGGGGAAAGGAACGAGGAACCGGCGCTCTCTCATGCCAGGGCCATCCAGAGTCTTGAGCACCCTCCAGCATGATCCGTGCTGAACGATTTGCAAGACGATTGACAGGGCATGGCCCCTGAACTTGCACACTCTCGTTCGCCCACCAGGTGCACTCATGTGGAATGAGGGCATCGGGCACCGGAGAGGACTTTCACGCCAGGCTGGCGTTGTTCTTGGCGCTTCCTAAGGCAGGTGGACGCGCTCGTCGAGCAGACGGGCGAGGCCGGCGCTGTCCCCCGGCGACCATCCAAAAGATCGGCGCCAGACCTCGTCGCTTTCCATGCACAGGTAGACCAGAACGTGCGGCGCATGCAGGCGAATGCGCTGGTACAGCCACTGGAACATCTCCTCCCGAATCGCGCGAAAATAGCGCAACTTGCCATCCTTGCCGGGTACCAACTCCCCCAGCGGCAAATCGCTTTGCCTGTGGCGCTCGCGGATCAGCTCATCCAGGTGAGCGGGGTAGCGCAAGGCACCCAGGCTTATCCAGGCGATGTTCTCGGGCCGAGCGAAGGAAAAGAGGCGATCGACCACGCCCGCATACTCCTCCTTCCACCCCTCGTACCAGATGAGCGGGTCGAAGTGGAAGCCCAGCCGGTATCCGGCATCCTGCGCTTTCTGTGCCGCCTCCAGCCGCCGCGTTAATGGGGCACTGTTCGGCTCATGGGCCGCAACCATGCGCGCGGTGTTCAAGGACCAGGAGAGCACCGTGCGCCTGCCATGCTCGAGGCCCAATAGCGGCGCAATGGTGTCAGTCTTCGTCTTCAACTCGAGGAGGGCGTGCCTCTTGTCGGCAAAGTAACGCACCAGCTCCCGGTTCAAGTCGATGAGGTGGTCAAAGGCAAGGCTGTCGGCCAACTCGCCTGTGCCGATGCGCACTGCCGCCGGCCATCGTCGCGCCAAGAGCTCGTCCAGTTCCTGCCACAGGTCGGCACTGTTGGTGTAGATCGTCGCCACCGGGCAATTCAGATATCCTTGGAGAATACAGTAGCGGCAGCCGATGGTGCACCCCATGGCAACATTGAGGTTCCAATAACCGCAGCAGATGTAGCCCTTGGTGCCGGGGCACGGCTTGGCGAAATGCCCTCGCTGTCGCGCAAGGAGAAGGCTGTGCGCGGCCTCCTCCTCGGTCACCTGGGGAAACAGGCCGCCCTCCTCCGGCAGAAGGATGTGCTGCGCCCCGGGCAGCCTGTCGAGCACACGCTTGGTCAGCGGCTCCTCGGCTACCGAGGAGGCGATGAACACCTTCTCAGGAGCGAAGGCGCGGTAGGTCACTCTTCGTTCTCCGCGGACCTTTGTCAAGGCAGAAGCAGCAATTCTCGCAACGTCGAGCTTTCGGCGATTTGCTGAAGTCGTTGCGCCGCTGCCCGCAACTCCTCACCGCTCCCGAATTGTACGTGACACTGCCATTCGCCACCCTCAAAATTGGCTGGAGGAGAAAGACGCACATTGGCCGGGAGATCAAGACTGCGGATCAGCTCATGGGAGCGGCGTTCCGCTTCGGCTAAACGGGGGAACCGCCGCTGGCGCAGCCAGGTCAGCACCTTCTCCGTTTTCTGGCCTGGGCTCCAGTCGGTCTTTCGCAAGACCTCTTGCAACTCCGGCGCAGAAAGCACCTGCTGAATGGACATCGACTCCCTGCGCGCCACATCCTCTGCGAGTCGGACAAGGTCGCGTTGGTGGTTCTTCCCCAGGCGCAGCTGCGAGATCACGGCAAACAGGGCCGAGGCGTCGCCGTCGCTCATTTCGACGAGGCGGAGGGCCACCTCCTGGGAGAGACGGTCCTCGGCCAACCATTGCCGCATTGGCTCGGGCAGCCCGGCCAACGAGAGGTAACGCTGCAAGAGCGTACGGCTCCCCTGCAGGTTGAGGAGCGGCATGTACCGGCTTACAACCTCTGTTTCAGGCACATGGAATTGCCTGACCAGTTTGTGGAGGGCAACGGCGCACTCGACGACATTCAGGGCGCGGATGCCAAGATTGTCGCCCAAGGACCACACGAAGAGGGCAAGTTCAGGGACGGCTTCTTCCACACACCAAGCGGAGATGGTTGTTGCCCCCTGCTCCCTCAGGAGGGCGCACCGCCGGAACCCTGCGACCACTCGCCAACGGCCGTCCTGCCGCCTCTGCACAGTCGGCGGATTGATCAACCCCACCGTGTGCAGGGATGCCGCCAAAGCCGGGGGCGGCGGCCCATAGCTAACCTGATACCACCGATCCTCAAGGTCGATCTCCGTGAGGGCAACGCTTGCCAATTGCCGGGGAATGTCCTCTTCGATGCCCATGATCTGTCTCCCTTCGGGCAAGGAACGGCTGCACAGACGCGGACATATGCAAGTCTACAACAAGCTCTGCACAAAGTCAAGAGCAAAACCTAACCCGCACAAATAGATGTTGACATTGCCGCGATTTTTTGTTATCATACAAGCCACAAGCGACGACGAAACTCAGCCAGAGGGAGCTCGCCATGACCGCCTTTCTCGAGGAACTCTTGCGCATCTCGCAAATGCTGGCGGACTTTATGTGGGGCAACTGGATGATCCTGCTCTTGGTGGGCACCGGCGTGGTGCTCACCGTGGTGACGCGCGGCATTCAGGTGCGCAAGTTCTTTCTGTCCCTGAAATTCGCCTTCAGCGGCGCCTCCAAGAAGAGCGCCGTCCACTCCAAGCAGGGTGACATCTCGCCGTTTGCGGCGCTGATGACCGCGCTTGCTGCCACCGTGGGGAACGGCAACATTGCCGGCGTGGCTACGGCCATCGCCACCGGCGGACCAGGCGCGCCGTTCTGGATGTGGGTGTCCGCCCTCTTCGGCATGGCCACCAAGTATGCGGAAGGGTTCTTAGGGGTGAAATATCGCAAGGTCGCCGAGGACGGCTCCATGGCGGGCGGTCCCATGTACTACTGCCGCTACGGCATCAAGTGGAAGCCTCTGGCGCGCGTGTTGGGGATGGTATTTGCCGTCTGCGGTGCGTTCACCGCCCTGTTCGGCACCGGCAACATGATGCAGTCCAACTCCATGGCGCTGGCCTTCAAGACGCAGTTCCACGTGCCGACCATCGTGAGCGCCGTGGTCATCACCGTCCTGGTCGGCTTGGTCATCATTGGCGGCATCAAGCGCATTGGTGCGGTTGCCGAGCGCCTGGTGCCCACCATGATTCTCTTTTACCTGGCGGGGGCGGCTGTCATTCTCATCAGTAGGGCAACAGCCCTCGATGATGCCTTTATGCTCATCTTCCGCTCGGCATTCTCACTGCAGGCAGCAGGTGGCGCGTTGGTCGGCACGACCGTGCAGAAAGCCATCAGCCTCGGCGTGCGCCGCGGGGTGTTGTCCAACGAGGCGGGATTAGGCTCGGCAGCCATAGCCCAGGCGGCAGCCAAGTCGCCGGACCCCACGTACAACGGACTGGTGGCGATGACTGGCGTGTTCATCGACACCTTGCTCGTGAACACCATCACCACGCTCACGATCGTGGTCACCGGCCTGTGGATGCTCACCCCTGCGGCCGGAGTGGAGTTGTTGCGGGAAGGCACCCGCCTGGCCCCGGAGGCTGTCGCCACGCTTCCGCCCGCCGCCCAGCAACTTGCCGCACGCATAGGCTATGACCTGGCCAACGGCGGGCTGTCGAGCACGGCACTCACTACCATGGCCTTCAATTCGGTTATCCCCTTCGGCGGCTGGATTGTGGCCATTGGCTCTTTTCTCTTCGGCTATACCACGCTCATCGGCTGGGCCTACTACGGTGAGCAGTGCATCGAGTACATTTGGGGCGTCAAGTCGAAGATGCCCTACCGCCTGGTCTACATCACTCTGCTCTTCTTCGGCGCCTTGATGACTGGGAAGTACTTGAACATTGTCTGGTACGTGGGCGACACCGCCAATGCCATCATGGCCTTCCCCAATCTGATCGGGCTCTTATTGCTCTCGGGCGTGGTGGCACGTGTGACACGGCACCATTTCTTGGAGCAGATGTAGCTTTGCCTCAAAACGTAGAAAGTAAGGCGCAGAACGAGCCGACTCGCCACTACGTCTACATTGTCCGCTGCGGCGATGGTTCGTTCTACACGGGCTGCACCAAGAACGTCGAGGAGCGCGTCCGGCGCCACAACGGCGAACTGCACGGAGGGGCGCGCTACACACGCACGCGGCGACCCGTGGTGCTGGTACACTGCGAGGAGTTCACCTCCTTGCGAGAGGCGCGGCGCCGGGAGAGGGCACTCAAGCGCCTCTCGCGGACGGCCAAGGAACTGCTCATCGCCGGCAGCTCTGCAGGTGGGGCAGCGGATACGTTGGCCCAGGCAGGAGGCAGCAGGATTTCGGCCGCACGCAAGAAGGCCACCACGCGTATTGACGTGGATGAGCTGTATAAGAAGCTCCGCAAGCCCATGCCCAAACCGACGGTGGTGCACAAGGACCGCAAGCGCTATTCGCGGAAGCAGAAGCACCCGCGCATTCCTGAAGAGGAGGAGTGAGCGGTCGAGGCTCAATGCAACAGAACCATGTCGTCGCCCCTCCTCGTCAGGGAGATTCGCTGCAGGGCGGCGCTCACGCGCTCGCGCATTCCGGGAATTGACTATGCCCTGAATCCCTACGTGGGCTGCGCCCATGGCTGCCGGTATTGCTACGCGGAGTTCATGCGCGGCTATACCGGCCATGCCGAACCGTGGGGCAGTTTTGTGGATGTGCGCATCAATGCGGCCAGGCAGCTGGCAAACGATGTGGCGCGGCTGCGGCCAGGGGTAATCGGCCTGAGCACCGTCACCGATCCTTACCAGCCGCTGGAACGGAGGTACCAACTGACGCGTTCCTGCCTTACGGTCCTCCAGGCCGGCCTCTTCCCGGTGTCGATCCTGACCAAGTCGCCGCTGGTCACGCGGGACATCGACGTGCTCCGCTCTTTGGCAGAATGCGAGGTGGGACTGACCATCACCACAGATGACGAGCGCATGCGCCGACTGTTCGAGCCCTGTGCACCACCGGTTGTGCGGCGGCTGGAGGCGCTGGCGGCGCTCAAAGCGGCAGGGCTGCGCACCTATGCCTTCGTCGGGCCGGCGCTGCCAATGGATCCGCAACATCTGGCGAGGTTGCTCGATGGCCTTGTGGACGAGGTCCTGGTAGACCGCATGAACTATGCGCACAAGGTCGTCTCTCTGTATCGCGCCCACGGCCTGACAAAGTACCTGTCCAATGCGTACTTTGAGGAAGTTGAGGCGGCGATGTCATCTGTGGCGCGACGCTAAGCTCCGGATGCCCTCTGCATCTGGCTGTTGCATTTGTGCGGCGTTTCTGCTAAATTGCAGGGCCAATGAGAGCCGTCGAGCAGACATTTCCGCTGCGAAGCAACGATGCGCCGCGGCGCTACCACCGCATGGGCCATTCGTTAGCCAGCTCGCAGGAGCGCTGATGAGCAGTTTGCGTCCGCCTATGCGACGCACGCGCAGCGCGGCCGAAGTCGCCATTTTGGCAAACCAGTTGCGCGCGCATGCGCTGGGCAAAAAGGTGGTCCAGGCCTGGTTCCCCCAAGGTTGGGCAGGCGAGTTGCCGCCACGACCCGAAGCGCTTGTCCGGCACTCACGGGTCGCAGGCGTCGACCACTGTGCCACCTGCCTGACCATCGACTTTGACACAGGCCTGTCCATGGTGGTGCAGCTTGCCAAAGGAGGCTCGGCGCGCTGGGTGGCTGGCCCAGAGCCAACGCGCGAGGACGAGCAGATGGTCGTGCGCTTCGAGCGCGACACCTGGCTTCTGGTGAAAGTGGAAGGCCCTCGGGCAACAAAGTTGCTGCCCAGTGCGAACCTCCGGCGCCTGCCTCCGCTCAAGGGCCTCGGGCCGGACGTCCTGTCCGCGGAGTTTACTCTGGAGGTGCTGCGCGCCGCACTTGGCAAAGCGGGTGCGCGCATGGTGCGTCCCCTGCTCCTTGACCAGCGGCGCATCGCCGGGCTTGACGAGCCGCTTGTGGACGAGATCCTGCTCCGCGCACGCATTCACCCCCGCACCGAGGCGCGCCGCCTCTCTGCGGAACAGCAGCGAGGCCTGTTCGAAGCCATCCGGGAGGTGTTGCGGCAGGCAATGGAACAAGGAGGCTCAGCAACCACGGGCTTTGTGGACCTGCATGGCAAGCGCGGCAGATTTCGCTCCGCCGGCTGGGATGCGCGCATACGCACATGCTGGCGTTGCGGCACTCCCCTCGCCCGCCAGCTCTGCGCGCGCCGCCCCTGTTTCCTGTGTCCCCTGTGCCAGGAGCTCTCGTGAACGCGACCCCTTTTCTGACGGCAGTGGTTGTCGCGCTCGCGACACAGCGGTGCCGGCAGACGACGATGAGCCTGGAAGACCTCGTGCGTTGGCATTTGGCTCATCACGCGGGCATCCAGGTGCAAGACGTCTACAAGATGTTCCACCAGGCCGTCTATGGCCCGGCGCACATACTCGCCGATCCGGAGCGTGCGTTGCGGGAGTTGCGCCGCGAATGGCTGGAAGTGCAGGCCTCCGGAGAAGAACCTCTGGCAGAACCCATTTCCCCGGACCACTCCGTGGTGCGCCTCAACCTGCGCCGGTACAAACAGATGGGTGGCGCCGTCGAAGCTCTCTGGCAGGCGCTGTTAGAGTCCGCCGGCGCGATGCACAGCAGCGACGAGGCCTTCTTCGCCCTGTGGCGGCCTTTTGCTGCTGCGGTACGTCGCGGAGAGCTCCCTTTTTCCGCCTGGGAAGTTGCGGCCATGGAGGACTCCTTGGCGAAACGGGGAGTAGTTGCCGTGCATCACTCAGAAGCCTACCGTCGCGCCAATGCACCGGCTTATCGAGTGCTTACCGCAGCGGCCCTCCGCCGCTTGCGGAGGTCACTTGCGAAAGATCGTGGGGGCAAGCCATAGCTCAGGAGGGAGACATGTCCTGTTACCTGCGTCATCTCAGCAGTGAGCTGCACGAGGCGGGCATCGAGCTCACGCCGGCCAACCGGCGGCAGGTTGATCAGATGCTCCACGAATTGGTGGGTGTACCGTTCAAGGCCTGTCCCGAGGCCTGGAAAAGGCTCAAGGAGGAGCTCCGCGGCGACCCGACACGCCGCGCCGCCTTTGTGGCCCGCCTGCGGGACCTCTGGGCGGCCAAGAGCAAATGAAGGACTGACAACCAAAAGGGAGGCCTATGGGCAAGACTTTCGCGGAAAAGGTCCTGGGACGCAAAGCAGGAAAGGAAGTGGTAGCAGGCGAAATCGTGGAGGTCACTCCCGACGTAGCCATGAGCCACGACAACACCGCTGCCATTGCCAAGACCTTCTACAGCATCGGCGTGGAGAAAGTCTACAACCCGGACATGCACGTGGTCATCTTGGACCATTGCGTGCCGGCAGCCAACGAAAAGTTCGCGCTGAACCACAAGGAGGTGCGCGAGTTCGTGGCCAGGCAGGGGATCACCCACTTTTACGACATCCACCGCGGTATTTGCCACCAGGTGTTGCCGGAAGAGGGCTTTGCGCTTCCTGGGGAACTCATTGTGGGCAGCGATTCGCACTCGACCACCTACGGCGCGTTCGGCGCCTTCGCTACGGGCATCGGCCGCAGCGAGATGGCGGTCATCTTTGCCACCGGCAAGATCTGGCTGCGGGTACCGGAGACCATGCGCATTGTGGTGACCGGCGACCTTCCGGAAGGCATCTCTGCCAAGGATGTGATGTTGCACATCATCGGCAAACTCACGGCAGACGGTGCGCTGTACAAGGCAGTGGAATTCACCGGCCCCACGATCCGGCAAATGAGCATCGCCAGCCGCATGGTTCTCACGAACATGGCTGTGGAAATGGGCGCCAAGATCGGCTATGTCGAACCCGACGACAAGACCCTGGCATGGCTCGAGGGGCGGGCACGCCGCCCGTTTGAGGTGGTCACTTCCGATCCGGATGCGCTCATCGAGGAAGAACACGTGTTCGACGTCAGCAACCTCGAACCGATGGTTGCCTGCCCCCACACAGTGGACAACGTCAAACCGGTGCGCGAGGTGAAGGGGGTAAAGGTCCACCAGGTGTTCTTTGGCTCTTGCACCAATGGGCGCCTCGAGGACTTTGCCGAGGTGGTGAAGGTGCTGCGGGGCAGGCGCATTCACCCCAGTACGCGCATGATCGTGATTCCCGCCTCTCAGCAGGTGCTCAAGGAAGCGCTCGCTGCCGGCTACATCGCCGCGCTGGTGGAGGCTGGAGCGGTGATTGTCAACCCTGGTTGCGGGCCGTGCATGGGCAATCACGAGGGGATCCTGGCCCCGGGCGAGGTGACCCTGAGCACCTCCAACCGCAACTTCAAGGGGCGCTTTGGCTGCAAGGAAGCGGAAATCTACCTCGCCAGCCCGCGTACCGCAGCGGCAACGGCCCTCACCGGCACCATTACCGATTTCCGCGAAGTGGTCTGAAACGCAGGAGAGCAAGCTGCCATGAGCATAATTCGAGGAAGAGCCTGGAAGTACGGTGACGACGTGAACACCGACGTCATCTTCCCCGGGAAATACACCTACACAGTGACCGACCCCAAGGAGATGGCCAAAGTGGCCATGGAAGACCTCGACCCACGCTTTGCGCGCGAAGTACAGCCAGGCGACGTGGTCGTGGGAGGCAAGAATTTCGGGTGCGGCAGCTCTCGTGAGCAGGCCGCCTTTTGCCTCAAGTACGCCGGCGTGGGCGCGGTGATCGCCAAGTCCTTCTCCCGCCTCTATTTCCGCAACTGCATCAACGCCGGCCTTCCGGCCATTCAATGTCCGGAGGCGGTCGAGGCCATCCAGGACGGGCAAAGCGTGGAGGTGGACCTCAAGGCCGGCCTGGTGCGCGTGGGGAGCAAATCGTTCTCCTTTCCCCCGCTCCCGCCAGAGGTCATCGGCATCTTCGAGGCCGGAGGTCTCATCCCCTTCACGCGCAAACGGCTGGGCCTGGAGTAAACCACCGAGCGAACTTTACGCGCAGAGCAGGCGAACTGGCGGTCTGCAGCTCCCCCAACTGAATGCGACGGAAGCTCGACCGCCCTTGCTGACTCTGAGCCAGACGTAGATCGACCAAGCGCCGAACACTGCGGGGCTATTCTTGGACAGGACTTTCCTCACCCTGCGAGCCAGGTCTTGTTTTGAGGATCCTTGATAACTGGGCTTTCGGGCACAGCCAGGGCAAAGGACGATTCGCGCAGCCACGAGCCCGGGCGGGCAAGGGGAAGTGGAAAGCGCGACCTCATACCCTGCGTGCCACTCAACTATGCGGATGGGAGGTGGACGCTACATTAGGACGCTCACTGCGTTGGGCATGGATCGCGCTCACACAGGTAAATGGCGGGGCCGACGGGACTCGAACCCGCGACCTCTGGCTTGACAGGCCAGTGTGCTAACCAAGCTGCACCACGACCCCGTTGTAGTGGGCGATACTGGACTCGAACCAGTGACCTCCTGCTTGTAAGGCAGGCGCTCTGAACCACCTGAGCTAACCGCCCGCGTCTGCTACCCCTGCGACGAGGACGACGAGGTAGGGCCCGGCTGCTCGCTGGGCCGCTCCCCCTGGTTCTTCCCCCTCCAGATAATTGCAAGTGGCATGATGACACAATAGCCGGCAACCAGAAGGATGGGGGCCACGGTGAGGGTAAGAAAACCGTTAACCGGCGGCTGAGCAAGACAGACGTAACCGATGACAATCACCAGCAGCCCCAAGGCCGCAAGGATATAATTGGTCTTGCCCAGAGCGATCCCTTGTCGCCTGCTCCACGCGTCGCGCCGGCCGCCCTTATGTCGTTTCGCTTCTTTGCTCATATGGCAGGGCAAATATACAGAAAAATATCCTCAATGTCAAGTGCAAAAAGCCTGTGGATTACAGCGGACGGCGCTCCCAGTGGCGGTAGGGAAACGGGAGGTTTGCGCTACTCCGCAGGCAACTTGCGCACTGGTTTTTGCGCAAATCCGATGTTTGTGGTACAAGGCGCCCCCCAGACTCATGCCAAAATGCTGCATGACTGCCGCCCCGGGCGCTCGAGTCGCCCATGAGGTTTGGGGAGCACGGTTGCCCGGGGAAGAAGCCTCAAACCGCGGCGCCATCCTCGTTGGGGTTGGGGTGGCGCAAGGGGGAGCTCCCACCCTTCCTCTCCACGGCCCTCAAAGATTCTCCTTGCATTTCTCCCTTGCCCTGGTTACCTTTGCCCAGACAAAGCACGAAGCAGATGACCGGAGGCAACCATGTCAGTGTTAGGGTTTTTCGTTCTGTTGATTGTAGCTGCCATATGTGGCTCCGTGGGCGCCGCGATCGCCGGCTACTCTCGCCGCGGATGTCTCACCAATATCGCCATCGGCCTGATCGGCGCTTTGATCGGCAGCTGGATGGCGGGAAAACTGCACGCCCCCTTGTTCCTGGTAGTGGAGGGCATCCCCGTGCTCTGGGCGGTGGTCGGCGCCGCCCTGTTCATGGCCGTCATCGGCGCCCTCAGCGGCAGACGATAGCCCACATTTGCGTCAGCTCGAGGAATAGCCCATGCGTCCACTCTGCTGGATCACATTCTTCGCTTTGAGCCTGTGCGGGCTCACTGCCACATGGGCCGGTCTCCCGCACGCGCGACCCGAAGAGGTGGGGATGTCCAGCGAACGCCTCGCCCGACTGGACGAGCTCATCACTCAAGCAGTGACCAAGGGGGAGATACCGGGCGCGGTGGTCCTGGTCATGCGCCACGGCCGTATCGTGGTGCACAAGGCCTTTGGCCATTCTCAGCTCGTGCCGGAGCGCAAGCCCATGGAAAGAGACATGATCTTTGACCTGGCCTCCATGACCAAGCCAGTGGCCACCGCCACCTCGGTGATGATCCTGGTGGAACAGGGCAAACTCCGCCTGCACGACAAGGTAAAGACCTTCGTCCCCGAGTTCACCCCCTTCGTCGACGACAAGGGGGCGCCGGCTGAGGACGCCTGCGTGTGGCATCTGCTGACCCACACCTCAGGTCTTCCCCCCTATGCCAATGCCGACAGCGTTGCGCGCCGCTTCGGTCGCCCCTGTCCCACAGACTCGCTGGTTGCCTACATCGCCAAGCTCAAGAAGCTCAATGCACCCGGCAAGGAACTCCACTACAGCTGCCTGGGCTTCATCACCTTGGCCCACATTGTGCACCAGGTCTCCGGCCAGCCTCTTGACCAATTCGCCGACGAGCACATTTTCCGGCCTTTGGGCATGAAGAGCACCGCCTTCTGTCCCGGCAAGGAGCTTCTGCCGCGGGTCGTCCCCACCGAGGTGGTGGACGGCGCGCCCTTGCACGGCGTGGTGCACGATCCCTTGGCGCGCTTGCAGGGCGGTGTTTCGGGCAATGCGGGACTCTTTTCCTCTGCGGAAGACCTCGCCATTTTCGCCCAGATGATGCTCAACCAGGGGCACTATGCAGGCGTGCGCATCCTCAGCCCTTTGACCGTGCGCCTGATGACCTCTGTCTATCCCGAAGTGCCACAGGCTGGCCGTGGCCTGGGCTGGGACATCAGCAGTGCCTACGCCTCAAACGGCGGGGACCTTTTCGCTGGCGGCTACGGCCACACGGGCTACACCGGCACTTCCATCTGGATCGACCCCGCCACTGACGCAGCGGTCATCTTGCTGACCAACCGCGTGCACCCCAAGGACGTAGGCAGCGTGGTGCGTCTGCGCAGCCTCGCGGCAAACGTCGTGGCCGGGGCAATCGTCGGGCCGTAGCTGCAGCGCCCTCATTCGGCCAAAGCCCAGAAGTGGAATGGGGGCGCGGGGAAGCGGTCAATGGCCTTCAAGTAGCGACCCGGCCGGAACAGAAACGCCGGCCCCCGCTTCACCTCCTCGCCGTTCACCTTGGTCACGGCGTATGAGGCGCCGAAGTAACGATCGCCGTTCTGCACCGGGGTGATTGCGAAGCAGATCTCGTAGATGATGGTGGTATCCGGCGCGAAAAAGGTGTACGTGTAGCGCTCGCCCCCTCGGACCGTAGTCCTGAACAACAACTCATCGAGAATCCGGCCGGCACCGGTGTCCACCCGGGCAAAAAAGAGGCCCTCCTCCGTCTCCCGCACTGCGAAGAATTCCCCCAAAGGCAGGTACTCTCTGCCCTGCAGCATTACCGGTTGCCCGATCTGCCACACCACCGTTTCCACCATGCGGGCCGCTCCAGGTAGGCTGTCATAGATTGCATGGCGATATGCCCAGGATGCGCCCACCGCAAGAGGCAGAAGCCTGGTTCCCGAGGGAAGCGTTTCCGGAACCTCGGTGGGCCACTTCTCTGCGCAGCAAATGAAGACCATGCCGGCGGCGAACCCTACCAGCAAAATTTTCCGCGCAGACATTGCTCATGCCCTCCCCAAATTGTACCGAATATGCGGCCGTCTCTGGAGGCTGCAAGAAAACGACGAACGTAGCCCACACCCGATGCACGCTATGGCCAGACGAGCAGCCCCTGAGAACTTTGCCCCAATTGAGCTACGTCCTCTTTTCCTCGTCCCTCTTCTTGCCAAACTCCGGGTCCAAAGGGAGCAGCGTCACAATGATGAACCCGGGGATGGTGCAGAGCAGCACCCAGAGGAAGAACTTTTCGTAGCCAATCAGCTCCTGTATCCACCCGCTGATCATGCCGGGCAACATCATGCCCAGCGCCATAAAGCCGGTGGCGATGGCAAAATGGGCCGTCTTGTACTCCCCCTCTGCGATGTAAATCATGTAGAGCATGTAGGCCGTGTAGCCAAAGCCGTACCCGAACTGTTCGGTCGCCACGCACAGATTAATCAGCAGAAAGTTGTCCGGCAGATAGTGCGACAAATAGACGTAAACCACGTCAGGCACGTTGATGGCCAGCACCATCGGCAGAATCCACTTCTTGAGGCCGTCCCGCGCCACTAAGAAGCCACCGAGAATGCCCCCTAACGACAGCGCCAACAACCCCACGGTGCCGTAGACAAAGCCCACCTGTCCGGTGGTCAAAGCAAGCCCGCCTGCCTCCTGGCTGTCCAAGAGGAACGGGGAGGCGATTTTCACCAACTGGGCCTCGGCGAGCCGATAGAGCAGCAATAGCGCCAGGGCAATGCCGATCTGCTTCTTGGTGAAGAAGGTGGCAAAGGTGCGGGCAAAGTTGGCCAAGAAAGGCCTGAGGCCACCGGTCCGACGCGGCACATCGGCCTTCGGGTAGGGCAGCACGAAGCGATGGTAGACCATGAACAGCAAGAAGAGGGCCCCGAGCCCGGCAAAGGTGAGCGTCCAGGACAGGCGGACGTTGCCGGCGCGCGCCACAAATCGCGCAGAACTCGGCGTGCGCAGCTTAGGATCAAGCTGAATCACCGCCACCGCCGGTTGCGCCCAGTTGTCGCTGGTGAACTCGAACCTACCCCCTTCGACCAAAGAGATGCTCTTGTCGCCACCCTCCCGGCCAAAGTGCACCACCACGCTCTTGCCCGCCGGCGGCGGACCCGACAGATGCAGCCAGACCAGCCCGACGTTCCCCGCGACGGTCTGGCCGCTCTGGCCTGCGGAGCGCGAGCCGAACACCGCCACAAATGCCGCGGCCACCCTTCTGGCCACATGCCGCTGCCACCACGAGGGGTGTTGGGCCCGTGCTGCCTGCCGCTGCTCGGCAACCGCGCTGGCTGTCGGTTGCCGCCGGGTGTTCCACTGGCGCGCGCGAGCGATGAGCTCATTGACCTCCGCCGGCGCTCGGGTCTGCAAGCCGATGGCCAAAGTATCGGGCCTGACGATGATCCGCAGCTGTCCTTCGGTCGGAGCGACTGTGCTGTCGGCCCAGATGACCTCCGCCCCTGCGCGGGTGGCCAGCACCGGCACCTCCACTGGCCGCAAGCCCGTGTGGCTCTCGATGTAGCCCGCCACAATCACCAACAAGCCCTGACCGGTGAGCATCGCAAACCGGTAGAAGGTGCTGCGAATGCCCACGAACCACGCCTGCTGGTGTTGGCTCAGGCCCAGCATGTAGAAGCCATCTGCCGCAATATCGTGCGTGGCAGAACTGAAGGCCAGCAGCCAGAGGATGGCCAACGTCACCTTGAAAAAGTTCGGCAACGGGATAGCCAGCGCCATCGAGGCCAGGGCCGCGCCAATGACCAGTTGCATGAGGACGATCCACATGCGCTTGGTCTTGATAATCTCGACCACCGGGCTCCACAGCGGCTTGATCACCCATGGAAGGTAGAGCCAGCTCGTGTAGAGGGCTATCTCGGCGTTGGACATGCCCATGCGCTTGTAGAAAATCACCGATACGGTCATCACCACGATGTAGGGGATGCCCTCGGCGAAGTACAGACTGGGCACCCACAGCCACGGCGAGCGCCCCTTCTTCTGCGCGGTCTCTTGCTCTGTCACCTACTCCTCGTCTGCTGAGGTCTCAAGCACCGTTCCGGCTCAAGGCAGCGTCTCCAACACCTCCTTGATGCGCACGAACGCCCAGTCGATGTCCTTCTTGGTAATGACCAGCGGCGGCGCAAAGCGGATGACATGCTCATGGGTCTCCTTGCACAACAGGCCCTTCTTCTGCAATGCCTCGCAGAAGCGCCGTGCGCCCCCTGCCTGCGGATGAAGCTCCACGCCGATGAGCAGTCCCTTACCCCGCACCTCCTTGACGTGCTTGCTGTTGATGGTGCGGAGCTTTTCCATGAAATAAGTGCCCATCTTGAAGGCGTTCTCCGCCAAACGCTCCTCGACGATGACCCGCAATGCCTCCCTGGCGACCGCACAGGCGAGAGGATTGCCGCCGAAGGTAGAGCCGTGCTCGCCTGGGGTGAACACGCCGAGCACCTCCCTCTTGGACAGGACCGCCGACACTGGATAGAACCCTCCGCTCAGCGCCTTACCGATGGTGATGACATCCGGCTTGATCCCCTCGTGCTCGTAGGCGAAGAGCTTGCCGGTCCGGCCCAACCCTGTCTGGATCTCGTCAAGCATCAAGAGTACATTGTGCGCGCGACAGATCTCCGCCGCCTGGCGCAGATAGCCCACCGGCGGCACGATGATGCCTCCTTCGCCCTGGATGGGCTCCACCAAGAAAGCCACGGTGTTTCTGTTGATGGCCTTCTCCAAGGCGCGCGCATCCCCGTAGGGGATAATCTTGAAACCCGGCGTGAAGGGGCCGAACCACTGGCGGTAGAGCGGCTCGGTGGAAAAGCCGACGATTGTGGTCGTGCGTCCGGCAAAGTTGTTCTCGCAGACAATGATCTCGGCCTTGTCTTTCTTCACGCCCTTCTGCGTGTAGCCCCATTTGCGCGCCGCCTTGATGGCGGTCTCCACTGCCTCGGCGCCGCTGTTCATGGGCAGCACCATGTCAAAGCCGGTGAGCTCGCAGAGCTCCTTGCAGAAGAGGCCGAGTTGGTCGTTGCGAAACGCGCGTGAGGTGAGGGTGAGCCTGCCGGCCTGGCGCGTCATCGCCTTGACCAGGCGCGGGTGACAGTGTCCCTGATTGAGGGCAGAATAGGCGCTGAGAAAGTCGAGGTACTGATTGCCCTCTACATCGTAGACCCAGATGCCTTTTCCCTTGGTGAGGACGACGTCCAGTGGGTGGTAGTTGTGCGCCCCGTACTGGTCCTCGATCCGGATCAGCTCCTCTGTCTTCATCCAGTCTCCTTTCGGCTGTTCCAACTCTTGCACACCCGTTGGCAAAAATACAACAAATGCCAGCAATTTGCAAACGCAATCTTGGGCGCAAAAGTGGCACGCCTTGGCCGCAGCTTGTGCCCCGCTCGCCCGCATTTCCCGTGTTCGTGTGGTCAGGGCGGAAGCGACACCGGAGGTTTGCCTGGCGGACCTGCCGAGATGCTCAAAATCCTTGACTATTGCCCACGGATTTCCTAAATTGTTCGCGAAACGGCGAGCGAGACCAGCATGGGAAGTTGCGCGGCGAGGGGACGCACCGCGCGGAGGTCAGCTAATCCTGCAGACGTTTCAGAGGGAGGTAAGAGAGGCCACCACTCTACACCGAACAACATCTCCCGTTTTCCACGATCTTTCCGCCAGGCGAATCAAGCCGACTGTGCCATGCGCGGGGCAGGGGTCACTGGGACATGACGAGCAAAGGACAACGACGGTCTGCGCTCATGTTCCTCGCCACGGCGCCCGTGGCGGGAAAAGAGCTATGGAGGCCCGCCCGAGGGGGCAGGGCTGTTAAGGGGAAGGCAGATAGGGGGCTTCGCGACGGGAAGGGCAACTCTCAGTGTGCATTGAGACTTGGGCCAAGAGGATGAGTGGGTCTTGTCTGGAGGAGAGATGCGAAGCCGGGGTTGTCTCTAAACCACATAAAGAGTAGTTAGCCGCGGGGGAGAAATCGCGGGGCACGTAAAGGGAATACCGATACAGGGGTTGGTCGGTCGGTGCAATAACGTGGGGGTTGAGCCGGAGGCAGGCAAACGGCCGTGTCCCGGCGCGCGAAGGAGAAAGCGTCTAACCCGCCGCTGCAGCCGACGCCGCCTGCGGCGGCGCCGCTCAGTCGCAGGCCGTTAGCGGCTTTCTAACAACGAGGGTTCAAAGCAGGCGATGTCAAAGAAGGTTTACGAGCGAGCCATCACCAGTTGGCCCGAAGAAGATCGGCCACGAGAAAAGCTACTCAAGTACGGCGCGCACATCTTGAGCAACGACGAGCTTTTGGCCATTCTCATCCGCACGGGCGTGGAAGGCTCAAGCGCCGTTGACCTGGGCCGCGAACTGCTGCGCCGGTTCAAGACCCTGCGCGCACTCAGCGCCTGCGATCCAGCCGAATTGCGCGAGATCAAGGGCCTGAGCACCGCCAAGATCGCCCAGATCAAGGCGGCGGTGGAATTGGGGCGGCGGGCGCTATTTCAGTTTTGCCGATGAGGGACTGATCGAGGAATATCAGATGCAGGCTATTCGGTGAGGTTGTCTTGTGAACCCAGAACAGTTCCGCAAAAGCACGTCCGGTCAGGTCGTCCGTGTGGGACAGGGTGAGGCTGCTTATTGGGCCTTTGTCCCTCATCCGCTGCCGCCGAGTCTGCCGGCGGATTGGGAGTTGACCCGCGCCCTTTCGGAGGCCGACCGCGCCCTGAGCGAACTGGCCGGTCTGGGGCGCACCATGCCCAATCCCCACTTGCTGATCGGGCCGTTCGTGCGCCGTGAGGCTGTGCTTTCCTCGCGCATCGAGGGCACGCAGGCCAACATTGCCGATCTGTACGCTTACGAGGTCGGCCAGTTGCCGTTGCCCGGCCTGGAAGCGCCGCCCGAAGCGGATGTGCGCGAGGTGCTCAACTATGTCAACGCTCTGGAGTACGGCCTGAAGCGCCTGGAGACCCTGCCGGTCAGCCTGCGCCTGATGCGCGAACTGCACGAACGGCTGCTGGCCGGTGTGCGCGGTGAGCACGCCACGGCAGGCGAGTTCCGCCGCTCCCAGAACTGGATCGGCCCGCCGGGGTGCACCCTGAACGAGGCCACTTTTGTCCCGCCGCCGGTCCCGCAGATGCACGAAGCTCTGGACGCTCTGGAAAAATACTTGCACGGCGACGATGTGTATCCACCACTCTTGCGCCTGGCGCTGGTTCACTATCAGTTCGAGGCCATTCATCCCTTCGTGGACGGCAACGGGCGGATTGGGCGTTTGCTTCTGTCGCTATTGCTTGTCCAGTGGAGGCTGTTGCCGCTGCCGTTGCTCTACCTGAGCGCCTATTTCTATCGCCACCGCCAGGACTACTATGACCTGCTCTTGGGGGTAAGTGCACGGGGCGCGTGGCGTGATTGGCTGCTCTTTTTCCTGCGCGGCGTGGCTGAGCAGGCGGGGGATGCCGCAGCGCGCGCCAAGAAACTGCAGGACTTGCAGGAAGAATGGCGTGCCCGCCTGACCCAGGCGCGGACCTCTGTTCTGACTTTGCGTCTGGCGGATTCGCTTTTTGCCAACCCAATCCTTACGATTCCACAAGCCAAGCGCTTGCTCCAGGTTGGCTCTTATCACAGCGCGCAAAAGAATGTGGAAAAACTGGTGAGCGCCGGCATCCTGCATCCGGCGGAAGAAGCGGCTTATGGCAAGACGTACATAGCCGCCGAGATTTTGCGCATCATCCACGACGAGTTTCAAGATACGGGGTAAAATTGCACTTTTTGGTCGAAAAGTGCAATTCTGGCCCGTTGAATTGCACAAAAGTACAAATCTGGATTCGCAAAGGATACCAAGTAGGATCCCTTCGTGGCCTTAGTGTCCTTCGTGGTTTTTGATTCCGGCTTGTCTGGGTTAGGAGTGGGTCATTTGTTTCTGCCCTGGATGCCGCACTGGGGGAGAATGGTCAGCAATAGACACGGTGCGATTCATAATGGGCCGCATAACAAGCGGCTGGAGCCGACGCCGCCTTCGGCGGCGCGGCTCAGCCGCTAGACGTTAGGCGCATTACGGTTCCAGGAGAATGAGCCTCCCGTTTTGGAAGAACCTGTGGAACGCGCTCGTAGCTTCAGAGGAGCAGCTTTCGGAGGCCGGCGTTCGAGGCTTGCTGGCACATCTGCCACAAGTCGACACGGAGACCCTGCAGTTTTTCGAGCCTCCCTGTCGGGTCATGATCGGACATGAAGTTTTTGTTCCGCATGTTCTCGGCGAGTTTCGCGATCCTTCCGTCGCCATCGTCTACGGGGAGGGGCGTGGGCACGCGTTCGTGCGCGTGAGCACGGTCGCGAATGTCGCTGGCAGGCTACCGCCCCATGCTCGGACCCTGGGTCCGCTGGTTCGCGCGCTAGACCACCAAGGCTTTCGCGTGAAAAACATACGGCACTTCGTCTGTGAAGTGTCGAGCGCCTCGCGAGGCGCTGCAACTGACCGCTATTCCGCTGCGCCCCATAGCGACAGGTAAGCTTGGCCGTTAGGCCAAAAGCCGAGGAGGGATCCACGAATCGAGCAAGGTGGGAGTAGATTGTTAAGAAGTACTCGGAGCCTATCTGTTTTGGTCGTATTCAAGAATGCGCGACATCATCTAAGTGGCCCGAGCAAAGAAATCGACGAGGATCTTCCTGTTCCGGAAAACAAAGATGGAAGTAGCGTTGCAGCCATTGGGAGAACTAGGTAAGATTGCAGGGTTCAGAACATCGTGATATGCAAAGAGATGTTTCATGATCGAGTACGAGTTTTCGGAACACGCTTATGAGATGCTGAGGGAACTGAACATTCAGGAGTCCTGGGTGAAGTTGGCTATAGA
>JACIZP010000258.1 GCA_014359355.1 Calditrichota bacterium
CTCGGTTTGCCCCGCCACAGAATCACCATGCGGACGATGACGAGGTAGAGGAATAGCACCGTGAGGGCACTGGCCACGGGCGAAATCAGATTCACTCTGAAGGCGATGTCCTTGGCAAAGGGGATCATCGAAAAGAGGCGCCCGAGAAGGATGTAGAGCGGCGCACCAGGGGGATGCGGCACCCCCAAGATGTACGAACAGGCGATGAACTCTCCACAGTCCCAGAACGAGACCGTAGGGGCGATGGTACGGAGATAGGTGAGAAAGGCAATCAAGGTAACTGCACCGCCCACCAGAGCGTTTAGCTTGCGATGATTGTCCATCAACGTGTCCTCCACCGAGTCAGCGTTTCAACTCCTCAGAGATAATCTCCAAGACTCGCGCCGCAGACTTCTCCCAACTAAACTCCGCTGCCCAGCGCTGGCCGCCCTCTCCTAATCGCGTACGCAGTGGGCGGTTTTGCAGCACCAGGCACAACTTTTGCGCCAAGATGTCAGCCCTGTCCCAGGGATAAAGGAGTCCCGTGCGTCCATCCACCACGGCGTCACGCAAACCAGGCGAATCGGCGGCGACCACTGGTACACCGCACGCACTGGCCTCCAACACTGTGATGCCCCATCCCTCCTTCGCAGAGGGATTCACCATCACCCACATGCTGTTCAGGAGCTCGGCCTTCCGCTCTTCGCTCACTGCCCCGGTGAAAGTAACCCGGTCTGCAATGCGGAGCTCTTCAGCGAGTCTCTGCAGCTCAGGGCGGGCATCCCCTTCGCCCACAATCAGCAGACGCGCCTCAGGCATTCTTTCAAGAACCAGACCGAACGCCACCAACAGCCTGTCGATGCATTTGTAGCGCTTGACCCGGCCAAAGTAGGCGACTGTGGGCTCTGCCGCCCTGAGTTCCGGCCTCGGCCGGCACAGCGAGCGATTCACGGCATTGTAGGCGATATCCTCAGGGCTACAACGCAGCCCAAGCGCCGCCAGTTCCCGTTGCGTGCTCTTGGAGACGGCAATAAAGCGCGTATGGCGATAAAGGCGCGGAATCAGCCTCTCGTGAGCCTCAACATACCGGGCGCGCAGTGGGCCAGTCTCCAATCGTATGGTCGGCCCGAACAGATGGTGCACAATCGCAACCACGGGTTGCCGCGCGTAGAGCGGGGTGTAGAACGGCACTTTGTTGATGTCTTCCAAGACCACGTCGAAGGTGTGGCTTCTGCACAGGGCGGCATAGAGAGCCGGCACAAAATAGTTGAAGACAGGACGAGGTCCTCTCCGGACAATCCGGATGCCATCTACTACCTCCTCTGGTGCGCACCCGCGAAAGGTGCAACTCAGCTGCGTCACCTCATGGCCCGCCGCGACGAGCCGCTTGAGAATCTCGTGGGCATGGACCTCCGCGCCTCCTCCAAGGGGGTGGCGGATGTCCTGCCAGTTGATGAGGAGAATCCGCAGACTCATCGAGCCTGCACCGGCCTGCGCGCCACCGCGCCGATATCAAGACAGGTGTTGAGCATCACCGGCCAGCGCAGCACCAGACCACGGAGGGTGGCGCGCACTGAGCGCAGAAACTTGCAGCTCGGCGGATACATGGGCAAGCGCACGCCGAGCCGTCGCAAACCTTCCCGGACCGTGCGATAGAGCAGACTCGGCCGCATGTAGTCTCCGTACATCCATAAAACCTCAAACCCGGCCCGTTGCATCACTGTCGCGAGTCCGCGCACGGTAAAATCGGTCTCCCATCCGGCAAACCACTTGTCAAGCGCCATGAGCACTCGCTTCAGCAAGCCGTAGATGTGGTACCGCTGGGGTACGTCGACCACCGCCACGCCGCCGGGGCGTAGCACGCGCAAGTTCTCCTGCAACAGCGGCAGCGGATCCCGGAAGTGCTCCACCAGACCTTGATGGAACACCAAGTCCAAGCTGCCACTCCGGAAGGGCAAGGCAAATGCGTCTCCGCGAACTATGTAGAGACCCTTGCGCCCGTGCGTCATGCCGCGCATCATCGCCACCGCCTGCTCCGCATAGTCGAGGAGAACGACTTTCCCGCCACGTTCTGCCAGCCGCATGCCATCGCGGCCGGTACCAGCTCCCACCTCCAAAGCCCAGTTGACCGGGAGCACACCCGCCCGCTCTATTTGCTTGACGACGCGATCCGCATTGGAATAGTATTCGTCCGGGGCAGCTCGTTCCCCCCAGTAAGACTCCCAGTGCTCGCGCCGTGACTCTTTTGCGTGGCTTCTCATCGGCGTTTCTTGCTTAGGTGGAAAAGTAGCAAAAAAACCCCAATAAGTCAAGGTAAAAGACTTAGGGGAGCAGATTCTCGGTAGGGTTTACAGTTCGGGTCATAGAGCGGTGGTGAAGCAGTAAGGATGTGAGCATGGTCTCCCATAAAAAGCTTGAGGGGCCTCATGATGCTGAGGCCCCTCCTTGCTGGCCGGTGAGTGCAAGCTCTCAGCGCGGCAGGTCCACCGCGACGTCCTGCCAGAACTGCGCCTTTATGCGTCCGCCCTTCTTCGCCCGCAACAGCTCAAGTAACCGCAAATAGAGTCCGTTCCTCTTGCGCCAGAGGCTGTTGAGGCGACGCGCATAGTGCGCAATGGCCACCTCCTCCAGGCGAAAAGCCAGCAAACGCCGCACCATTTCGGTCAATGAATAGAAGCGCTGGTGGGCCCAGATCTGAGCCATCTGCAATTCGATCAAGGAGAAGCCACGCGGTTCGAACACGACGTGGTGGGCATCGTACAAGCTCCAATCGTTGAAGGTTATGCGGCCTTCGGCCCGCAGCTCCTCGTAGCAACGACTGCCAGGGAGGGGAGTGAGGATGAGGAATTGAGCTGAGGCCAACTGATGCTTCTTCGCAAAGCGCACGGTTTCCTTGACCGATGCGAACGTATCGTGATCCAGGCCCAGGATGAACATCCCGTGCACATTGATGCGGTGGCGACGGAACACGCGGGTAGCCTCCTCCATTTCCGCCACGGTCTGATGCTTCTTGGTGGCCGCAAGGCTCGCCGGGTTCACCGTCTCGAATCCCACGAACACCGTGTGGCAGCCCGCGCGACGCATCAAGCGCACCAAGTCTTCGTCTCGCGTGATATCAGCCCGCACCTGGGTCGACCAACGGAACTTGAAGCCCTCGGCAATCATCGCCTCAAGGAGCCTGCGCGTATGGGCGGGGTTAGCCGCAAAATTGTCGTCGTAGAAGAAAACAAAGTTGCCTGGTTGGTTGTACCGCCGGAGCTCGGCGATGACGTTCTCGGTGGAACGAAAGCGGTACTTTCTGCCGAACATTCCCGTCACGGAACAGAAAGAGCAGTCGAAAGGACAGCCGCGGGAGGTCTGCACAGGGATGATGCGCTTACCCGCTACTTTCTTTCCTTTGCTCCTGACCAGCGAAAAATCCGGAAAGGGAATTTCGTCCATGACCACAGGTGGCGCGGGCACGGTGGTTGTGTAGGGTCTCCCGTCGCGCAGGTAGACAAGCTTCGGCACTTCGTCCAAGTTGCGCTTCCCAGCGACTGCTTCCAGCAACACAGGAAACGACGACTCTGCCTCGCCCAACATCACATAGTCGGCGTGGGCTAGGGCTTCCTCCGGCATGTAGGTTACATGCGGCCCGCCAAGCACTACCGGAATCCCCAGGTTGCGCACGCGCTCAGCAATGGCATAAGCACGAGGGGCAGTGGAGGTGACCGTAGAGATACCCACGAGATCCGCACTCGCCACTTCTTGCCAGTCTACTGCTCCTTGCTCTTCCACATAGACAGCGGCCTCCCAGCCCGCCTTCTGCGCGATGGTGGCCAATATGATAGTTCCCAACCGTGGAAGAGGAAAGCGTGTGAAGATGTGAAGGTTGGGGGCCTTTGGTTCGATAAGGATCACTTTTGCCATGATGGACTAGACCTCAAAGTTAGCTTTGCTTGCCTTGGCTGTCGGCGGCAGATTTGCCGGCGCCCTCACTGAACTTGTTAAGGAGCTGGGCCACCTCCTTTCTTTTCTTGCGCAGTAGGTCCTCCCACCGCTTGATGCCATCCTTGAGCGCCGCCATCCGTTCGTTGAGAGCGGCAATTCTTTCCTGCATCAATTCAAGACGCTCTCGCGCCTGTTCCTGGGTGTAGGGGGAAGTCCCCTCGCTGATGGCGAGAAAGTCGCGAAAGAGGTCTGAGGCCTCCTTGATCTCTTCAAGGGAATAGCCAAAGTTCTGCAGGTCTTTGATGAGGTTGCAGAGGTAAACGTACACGCGCGAGTAGAGACGGAAGCCGCCCGTGCTGCGCGCGTCGGGCTGCAAAATACCTCGCTCTTCCCAGTACTTGATGGTGCGGGCATTGAGCCCGGTCTTGTCAGCAAGCTCACCGACAGTGAGAAAATCGGTGACCTGTGTCTGCGAGCGTGGAGTCGCCTGCGAAGGCAACCCGACCTTGCGCACAATCTTTTGGATTGTCGCCAAGTCGTAGCCCAGCCTCTGCAGCTGCTGAATCTGCCGCGCCTCGTTGACGTGCGCCTCGGTGTAGAAGGGAATCTGGTTGTCGATCTTGCCCAGGTGGCGAATCAGACCCAGCTTTTCCCACTCGGCGAGTTCTTCTTCCGAAATGGATAGCAGAGAGATAAACTCCTGACGTTGGTAAATGCTCGTTTTCATACCTGTCCGTTTACGTATGGTCATGCCGAAGATATCAGTAAACGTGCACTAATATAGGCCTTTTTCCTGACACCGTCAAGCGATTTTCGCAGGCACGCTCGTTTTTTTTTCGCGCGCAAGAACAAAGGCCCCTGGCAACTGAGAGGACTTGCACTGGGATCCCTACATAGGGTGGTGTGAACGCGATGAAGGAAAAGTGGCGCAATAAACTCCTCGGGTGAAGCCCTCGGCGCCCCTCTTGGTCAATCTGCACCGCTAATGAGTCATCGCCTGCGCATGGGCGCCCTTCTACCCACCCACCTGCGGAATCGCCTGCCAAAGCGGGTCTCTGCAAGACCACCCCCCGAATCCGCCAAAACGGTCAACCCGAGACTGTGTCGACGGTTGCTTTGGCTGTGCACAGTGACAGTCACGAGAGGATCGCGTGGGCTCTGCTCTGGCAGAAAGGAGCCTCCGGCGCGATCTCCGTGGTCAGAACGCGCTCAGTCCCGTCCAAGGCGCACTTCACGCAGGTCCCCCAGTTCAACATTGTTTAGGAAGGTGCGAAAGGCAGGATACTCGGTTGGCGACACCTCTTCTCCGGACAAACTGTAACGAGCGCTCGCGAAGAGGCCGCTCGAGGTCGGGAACCATTGCCATTTGGCCGCCCCGTGGGCGCACGTGGTAGAGTCTGAAACCGGAGGAGAGAGCATCTTCCAGCCAGAAGGAGTGTCTGCGCTTAACAGAAACTCCTGAACCATGCCGAAGCGGAAGCGGATGGGGTGCACGCGCGTAGGCGACCGAAACAACTCCGGCAGGTCCAGGCGGCAGAACTGTGCGGGTCGCACCACAAGCTGCCCGGCACTTCGCATTGCAAAGGCGCTTGAGGAAAAGGAGTACGAAAAGCGCAGTGAGTCCGTGTCCGGCTCCAAGCCGGCAACGTGCCAGGATTTGAGCGTGATTGCAGGGCAACGACGAGCAAGGTGGCTCTCCAACCAGCGAGTCCGTTCGGCGGTGTTCAAAGCTGCCAGCTCTTTGCGCAGCTCATAGGCCGGCGCTCCACGCAGCACGGTCTCCCCATCCACCTCTGCACTCCCCTGCTCGTCGATGCGGGCATGCCACCGCTCGACTGTCTGGTTTTCGCTTGCAGGGCGCCGCGGCGTGCGACGCACTGAACCAGTGCCATCGCCCTTCACGTGCAGCACAAAGACGCCTTGGTCGTACCAGGGCAGACTGCCAAAAGGTGTCCCTTTGTCGGTAGGGTCGACCCACAAGCCACTGTCCCCAATTGCCGGGACAAAAACCATCGCATGATTGAAGTGGAAGGGCGAGGGCAAGGAGGTATCGGGCACCCCGTTCTGCCAGGTACTCACCAGCACCTGGTCAGCCTCTATGCCTACGGACGCGGCCATGGCGCACAGCAACGTTGCCATGTCCTTGCAGTCCCCGTATCGATTGGCCAACACTTCTTGCGCCGCGTGGGGCTGGAACCCGCCGATGCCGATCTCCACCGCCAAGTAGCGCACATTGTCCCTCACCCAGGTGGCCAGAGCCTTCAACTTGTCCATCTCGGTCTCGCAGCCGGCGATCAGCGTGCTGGCTAACCGACTGACCTGCTTGGTGGCCTTCATTTGCGGTGCGGCCAGGCCGTGATACCAGGTTGCCACGTCGTTCCAGGTCTTCATCCCGGCGGGGGACAACTCGACTCTGGCAAAGCACTCGCGCGGCGGGGGCATGGAAAGCTCGCGGCTCAAAGGTGGAATATCCTTCGCCTCCCACACGTAGGTCGCCTTGAAGCCGGCTGGTGCCCGTGTCACATGGGGCTCGAGTGCAAGACCGTGCACCCGGTAGATGAGCTCCCACTCCCCAGGCGCCAACAGCGTGAACCTCGATCGCAGCACCGGCACATCCTCCTGGAACACCCATGAGTGCCCAAAGCTTCTGGTTGGCGTCCGCACCCGGTAGCGGTATTCGACCACCGACCCAGGCTCGATGCCTGGGACTGCGAAGAGCTTTGCGCGCTGGTCAGAGTAGAAGACAAAACTGGGGTAAAGATTCACGTCATAGACCTTCTTCGGTTCCACTACGGAAATCTCACCCTGCGGCGAAATACACCTGGCCTGAAGTAACTCGACCCTGCTGTCCGCACCGTAGGGCACCGCCACGTTGGCAAAACGCTCGCCTCGACGGTTGAGTATCTTCACAATGCGGTGGCGCTCAAAGAGAGTAAAGCCCATTTGCCACTCGCCCGAGACCTCTACCTTGCCTTCATCGGCAAGCACCACAGCCTCGGCGTCGCCCGGCTCCTCGTGCTGGAGGAGCCTGAGTAGTTCCGGATCGCGCCAGCCGATGGTGCGTGCCCATTCCCCTCCGCGGGCGCACGCAAGGAAAAGCAAGGCAGCAGAAGACACTGCCGCTCCGAGCAGGCGCGCCGTGCGGCGGCGTCGGGCCGCCTCGCTGTCTGCACGGCCTCTTGTCATGCCACTGCGCCCTTTGGCTGCTTCTCTGACGATTCTGCCCCCCCGCGTTCCGCTAAACAAGGGAGATGATCGCGACACAAGAACTCGTTGCCTTTCTGCTCGCTGTTTATTACCTTAGTGACGGCAACACTCGCGGTCGTTTCGACCGTTGTGCCGGAGAAAACGTCGTTGGTTGTCGCGCTGGGTCTACTTTATCGGTTTACGCATGACCACACGAGAACGGTTTTTGGCCGCGCTTGAGCTCACCCCTGCTGACCGCCTGCCGAACCTGGAGTTCGGGTACTGGGAGGCGACCATCCGCCGCTGGCACAACGAGGGATTGCCACCCCATCTGTGCACAGGCGCAGAGGTCGAGGCCTATTTTGGCCTGGAAGGGGTAGAGACTTTTGACTACATCCCGGTCGTCAACGGGCTGTGGCCTCCATTTGCGCGCCAGGTCATCGCTGAGCAAGGGGGCCGCCGGCTCGTGCGCGACGAGAATGGCATCCTTTACGAGGAA
>JACIZP010000259.1 GCA_014359355.1 Calditrichota bacterium
GATCCGTCACCATTGACGAAATCCGCCAGCACGGCTACGTGCTCACCCCCGGCCGATACGTGGGCGCCGAGGTGGAAGACGAGGACGACGAACCGTTTCACCAGAAGACGCAGCTCCTCACGGCCCAACTGCGCCAGCAGATGGCCGAGGCCCGACGGCTGGACGAGGCAATCTGGAAGAACCTGGAGGAACTGGGCTATGGCGGGTGAGTGGCGGGAAGTGACAATTCAGGAAATTGCCGAAAGAACCGCGTCGGGCCCTTTCGGTTCAAATGTCAAAGCCAGTGAATATAGAACCTTTGGTGTGCCTGTCATAAGAGGAATCAATCTGGCGGGTCCACGTTTTGTGGACTCCGATTACGTGTACATTAGTGAAGAAAAAGCTCATGAATTGCGTTCTTCTTTAGCATTTCCTGGGGATATCGTTTTTACTGCAAGAGGATCGATTGGAAGTGTGGGATTTGTACCTGCGCAGACATACGACAAATATGTACTCTCACCTAATTTGATCAAGGTCACCGTAAACACTAAACTAGCGGATCCGCTGTACGTGTTTTATTACTTTCGCTCGGATCGCGGACAACACGAAATTCTTTCGTACGCTAGCACAACAGGTGTGCCAAATATAGCGAGGGCCCTCGAATCCCTTAGGAAATTCCGGATTATTCTCCCTCCCCTCCCAGAGCAGCGCGCCATTGCCCACATCCTCGGCACGCTGGACGACAAGATCGAGCTGAACCAGCGGATGAGCCAGACGCTGGAGCAGATGGCACGGGCGCTTTTCAAGGCCTGGTTCGTGGACTTTGAGCCGGTGCGCGCCAAATGTAGGGGCGACCTTGATGGTCGCCCGCGCTGGCAGCGCGGCGTAAGGGCGCACGGCCGTGCGCCCATACAACCCGGCCTCCCCGCCCACCTCTACGACCTCTTCCCCGCCCGCCTGGTGGATTCGGAACTGGGGGAGATCCCGGAGGGGTGGAGGGTGGGGACGCTTGGCGATGTCGTTGAACACCTGCGCGATCAGGAAAATCCACTCTCGTCGCCTCAGACGCTCTACCAGCACTTCAGCATTCCAGCCTTCGACGAAGGGCAATGGCCGAAGACCGAGTACGGGGAAGCCATCAGGAGTCAGAAGTGGCACGTGCCGCCCGGGGTAGTTCTACTCTCTAAGCTCAACCCGGAGATCGAGCGTGTATGGCTGGTTGACGTTCGTCCTGGAGAGCATGCTGTTTGCTCGACAGAGTTTCTGGTGCTTCGCGCGCGATCTCCCTTCACGCGAAGCTTTGTCTATTGCCTCGCAAGGTCGCCCTTGTTTCGGCAGCAGCTCCAGAGTCTTGTCACGGGGACTTCAAAAAGCCATCAACGCGCCCAAGTTGAATCGATTCTCAGCCTTGCAACCTTCGTACCACCACCCCATGTCGCCATGGCATTCGATCGCCTGGCAGAAAGCTTGCTCACGCGAGCGCTTGAGTGTCGGCGTGAATCCCGCACCCTTGCTGGGCTGCGGGATGCGCTGCTGCCCAGGCTCATCTCCGGCAAGCTGCGGGTGAAGGATGCAGAACGGTTTTTGAGGGAGCGGGGGTTATGAGCAGCAGAATCACCCACATTGGATTCGCGGACGAATCACATTGGAACACGGGCCGGTTCCGCAGTCTTGGGATGGTGACCCTGCCTCTGAAGTGCCTGGAGGTCATGGAAGGCGAAGTGAGGCGGCTGCTGAGCGAATCGCAGGTCGGGGAATTCAAGTGGAAAAATCTGGACGGCGCCAAAGAGCGCTTCGCAGCCGAGAAGCTTTGCACATTTGCTGTAGAAAAGGCGTGTGCGGGTCAGTTTCGCGTGGATGTGCTGGTTTGGGACATCGAAGACAGCCGGCACAAGATCGCGGGGAGAGACGACATCGCTAATCTCGAGCGCATGTACTACCACTTGTTCCGTAACGTGCTCCGAGCGCGTTGGCCGAACAATGCGGTCTGGAGGCTCTGCCCCGACGAACACACTGCGCTGGACTGGGAAACCCTGCAGGACTGTCTCGAGAATGTAAGTACGGCTATTGAAGTCGAGCGGTCCCTTCTTACTGCCGGCCAGTTTCGAATCCGCTTGCGCCGGGAGTTCGGCATAGAAGAGATTCAACCAGTATCCTCTGAGGCGCATCCACTTCTCCAGATTGCCGATTTTTTGCCGGCTTGGCTGTATTCTCGCGCGACAAGTTCGACGAGTATCAAAAGTGGTTGCAGGCCACATCACCGCAAGCGCGCTTGTTCGACGAAGACGACGCTTCGGCTGACCCATCCCGCAGTTTTCGGGAGCGTTGTCGAGTTCTCAAAGAGTTCGACCGCTTCTGCAAGGAGAAAAAATTGGGCGTGAGCCTAGATAGCAAGAACGGGCTGTGGACGCCGAACCCGGACAACCCAATCAATTTCTGGCTTTATGAACCTCAGCATCCGGAGGATAAGGCACCGCGAAAGGAGAAGCGATGAGCAACACAGGATTTACCGAATCCGCCGTGGAATCCGCCGCGCTGCGCGACGCGCTGGTGCCCAAACTCATCTCCGGCAAGCTGCGGGTCAAGGATGCAGAGCGGTTTTTGAAGGACCGGGGGTTATGAAATACGATCCCGAAAAGCACCACCGCCGCAGCATCCGGTTGAAGGGGTACGACTATGCGCAGGCGGGGGCATATTTTGTCACCATTTCCACGCAGGAACGCGTGTGCCTTTTCGGGGATGTGGCGCAGGGGAGGATGCGGTTGAACGACGCGGGGCGGGTTGTCGAACGATGGTGGCGCGACATTGCCGTGCATTTTCCCAACGTCGAATTGGACGCGTTTGTCGTCATGCCCAACCATGTGCATGGGATCATCGTCATCGTCGGGGCGACGTCCCCCCGTCCCGACGGCACGTGGGGCGTTGTAGGGGCGGGGTCTCCCCGCCCCTACAATACGTCGGCGGCGGAAACCGCATCGGCCGCGGGGGCCGCAACGGGCGCGGAAACCGCATCGGGCGCGGAAACCGCGACGGGCGCGGAAACCGCGACGGGCGCGGAAACCGCATCGGGCGCGGAAACCGCATCGGGCGCGGAGACCGCGCCCCTACGGGGGGCGACGTTGGGACAAATGGTTGCGTATTTCAAATACCAATCGGCCAAACATATCAACATCCTGCGCGGCACGCCCGGCCTGCCGGTCTGGCAACGCAATTATTATGAACACGTCATCCGCAATGAGGAATCCCTGAATCGCATACGGGAATACATCGTGAACAATCCGTTGCTGTGGGAGACGGACCGCGAGAACCCTCGTGCCGACACTGGAACGGCATCCTTGGGAAAGGACGAACCATGGCACGCATGACCGAATCCGAGGTGGAAGAGGTTGCCCTGACGTGGCTGGCATCGGAAGATTGGTCGGTGCAGTACGGTCCCGACATTGCACCTGACGGCTTGTTCGCCGAGCGCGCCGACTACAGCGAAGTCATCCTGGCCCGGCGCCTGCGCGATGCCCTGGTACGGCTTAACCCTGACCTGCCAGCCGAGGCCCTTGAGGAAGCCTTCCGCCGTCTTACCCATCCTGAAGGCGCTAACCTGGAGGCTCGCAACCGTGCCTTCCACCGCATGCTGGTGGACGGGGTCACGGTGGAGTATCGGGGCGCGGATGGCCGCATCGTCGGCGCCCAGGCCTATGCCCTGGACTTTGACCGGCCCGAGAACAATGACTGGCTGGCAGTCAATCAGTTCAGGGTGACAGAGAACCGGTGTACCCGCCGGCCGGACGTCGTCCTGTTTGTCAACGGCCTACCGCTGGTGATCATGGAACTGAAGAATATGGCCGAAGAAAAGGCCACCGCGCACACGGCGTACCAGCAACTGCAGACCTACAAGGCCGAGCTACCGACGCTTTTCGCCTTTAACGAACTGCTGGTCGCCACGGACGGCCTTGAGGCGCGACTCGGCACCCTCACGGCGGGGTGGGAATGGTTCAAGCCCTGGCGGACCATCTCGGGTGAGGGGGTGGAAGATGTCGGGCTGCCCCAATTGGAAGTCCTGCTCAAGGGAGTCTTCGAGAAAACGCGATTCCTTGCCCTGCTGAAGGACTTTATCGTTTTTGAAGATGACGGTAGCGGCAAGCTGGACAAGAAAGTGGCCGGATACCACCAGTTTCACGCCGTGCGCGTGGCGGTGGAAGAGACCCTGCGGGCGGCCAGACTTCGGCCGGAAAGAATTGCCGACCGCATCGGTCGCTTCGAGACGCGAAGGCTTGCAGGAGGACAGCCTGGTGACCGGCGCATCGGTGTTGTCTGGCATACCCAGGGCAGTGGCAAGAGCCTGACCATGGTCTTTTATGCGGGGCGCATCGTCCGCGACCCGGTAATGGGGAACCCCACCATCGTGGTCATCACCGACCGCAATGACCTGGATGATCAGTTGTTCCGCACCTTCTCCCGCTGCCAGGAACTTTTGCGCCAGCCGCCGGTCCATGCCGCAAGCCGGGACCATTTGCGCCAATTGCTCAGGCGGGAATCCGGAGGCGTCATCTTCACCACGATCCAGAAGTTCCTGGTTGAGAACGCGGGCGGCCCGCAGGCATTGTCGGACCGTGGCAACATCGTCGTCATCGCCGACGAGGCCCACCGCAGCCAGTACGATTTCATAGACGGCTTCGCTCGCCACATGCGCGATGCGCTGCCCAACGCCTCCTTCATCGCCTTCACGGGCACCCCGCTGGAACTGGCGGACCGGAACACCCGCCAGGTCTTTGGCGATTACATCAGCATCTACGACATCCAGCGGGCAGTGGAGGACGGGGCGACCGTACCCATCTACTACGAAAGCCGCCTGGCCAAACTGGACCTGGACGAGCGCGAGCGGCCCCGGATTGACCCGGAATTTGAGGAGGTCACCGAAGGCGAGGAGGTGGAGCGGAAGGAGCGGCTCAAGACCAAATGGGCGCAACTGGAGGCGATTGTGGGGACGGAGAAACGCCTCCGGCTGATCGCGCAGGACATTGTGCAACACTTTGAGCGGCGGTTGGAAACGTTGGAAGGCAAGGCAATGGTGGTCTGTATGAGCCGCCGTATCTGCGTGGACCTGTACAACATCATTTGCGTAGGGGTGGATGGCCATCCGCCTCTACGCCCGCACTGGCACGACGATGATGATGCCCGTGGTCAAATCAAAGTGGTCATGACCGGGTCTGCCTCCGACCCGCCGGACTGGCAAGCCCACATTCGTGACAAACGGCGGCGGGAGGATCTCGCCAAGCGCTTTCGGGACCCGAACGACCCTTTCAAAGTCGTCATCGTGCGCGACATGTGGCTCACCGGCTTTGACTGCCCGAGCCTGCACACCATGTACATCGACAAGCCAATGCGGGGTCACGGCCTGATGCAGGCCATCGCGCGCGTGAACCGCGTGTTCCGCGACAAACCAGGTGGCTTGGTGGTCGACTACCTGGGATTAGCGCACGAACTGAAAGCAGCCTTGGAGACCTATACGGAAAGCGGCGGCACCGGAACCACTACCATTGACCAGGCGCAAGCAGTTGCCGCGATGCGCGAGAAGTACGAGATCTGTTGCGGTCTTTTCTACGGTTTCGACTGGACGCAGTGGAAGCGCGGGAGCGCCGCGGAGAGAATTGCGCTCCTTCCTTCTGCACAGGAACACATCTTGGCGCAACCGGAAGGGAGGGACCGCTTGCTACGGGCCGTGGCGGACCTCACCAAAGCCTTTGCGCTGGCGGTGCCGCACGAAGAGGCGATTGCCATTCGAGACGATGTGGCCTTCTTCCAGGCTGTACGGGCCGCTCTGACAAAACGCGTCCCTGGTGAGGTGCGGCCAGAAGAGGAACTGGATCACGCCATCCGCCAAATCATCTCTCGGGCGGTGGCCTCTGAGGGAGTCATCGATCTCTTTGCTGCCGCCGGTCTTAGGAAGCCCGACATCTCCATCCTCTCTGATGAGTTTCTGGCTGAGGTGCGCGGGATGCCGCACAAAAATCTCGCAGTAGAGCTCCTGCGCAAGCTCCTCGACGGGGAGATTCGCACGCGTCGCAGGAAGAACATTGTTCAGGCCCGCTCCTTTGCCGAGCTCCTGGAACAGACGCTTCGCCGGTACCAGAACCGGGCCATCGAAGCTGCACAAGTCATCGAAGAACTTGTGGCACTTGCCAGAGAAATGCGCGAGGCAGACCGGCGCGGCGAGCAGTTGGGGCTATCGGAAGAGGAAGTTGCCTTTTACGACGCTCTTGAGACCAATGACAGCGCCGTGAGAGTGCTCGGCGAACCAACCCTCCGGCGTATCGCCCAGGAGTTGGTGCACACGGTGCGGGAGAATGTTTCCATCGATTGGACGGTGCGCGAAAACGTGCGCGCCAACCTGCGGCGCTTGGTAAAGCGCGTCCTGCGCAAGTACGGCTACCCGCCAGACAAGCAGGAGAAAGCCACTCAGACAGTGCTGGAACAGGCGGAGGTGCTCTCCGCTGCTTGGGCACTAGCCGCATGATGCTGGACTGCTTCGCCTAACCGCCGGTACGGGCCGCGATTTCGGCCGTCCTTGTGAGGGACGGCATCGTGAGTTCTTCCCCAGATCGAGAGCTGGGGCGGTGACGAAAACCTGCGCGGCGGTGTGTGTCAGTGACTTCCCGCCTTCAACAGTGGACCAGCAGCCTCCTTCTTCGGTTCGAAGCTTCTCGGCGCACAGCTCGTGGCTCATGTGCAGCCCGCTCATGGTCGCTGGAACGCAGGCGTCCTGCGGCAGAGGTCTCTCGATAGATCGCTCACCTGCCATAAGAGGGCCATCGGCTCGCCCGCGACCAGATCGATTCGCCTCGGGCGCATGCAGGGATTCCTTGCGGGGTGAGTCCCCAATTTCGCGTTTTCGGGGTTGACAAACCGGTAGGAGTTTACTATATTCCTTGATGTCCGTGCGTGGCGCCACCTGCTGCAGCGGCAAACCGGTGCCTCGTTCACTTTGCACGATTCTCTACTCTCGCAAGCGCCATTCAGGCCGAGGTTGGCTTCATGGCAACAAAGAGCAAGAAGGCGGTCATCAGATTCTGCAAACAGTGTCGAGCAGACCGCCCGATGAAGCGCGCTGGCAAGGGGCTTGGCGGACAGATCATCTGGCTGCGCTGCACCGCCTGCGGCAAGATGACCCTTGTCAACGCGCAGGAGTGGGAAGAACTCATTGCCTGGCGTCAACCCGAAGGACAGCCTTCCGTCACGGAATACGACCCTACCGCTACCTTCGCCATTGGTCAGGCTGTGTACCATCCGAAATGGGACGACACGGGGGAAGTCATCAGGAAGGAGGTGACCAGCGGTGGACAGCACATGATCGTGGTTGCGTTCTCCCGCCTTGGTGAAAAGAGGCTCATTGAGAGCCTGGGCGTCTCCTGAGGACAATGGTAGACATGCCGGGAAACCCATCATCGCACTCTTCTCCCTTCGCAAGGACCGGCCTTAGCTGAGCAAAGGAGGTGAGAAGCCGCCCCCTACCGCAGTTGTGAGCCGCACGCTGTGAAGCGATCGTTGCCACTCTGAGCACAGACAGAACGGGTGACCAGCACCCTGCGGTTTTGTCCCAAGGTAGGTCTATGGCCAAGAAGAGACACGATACGGAACTTCCCTTTAAACAATCCATCGAGAAGTACCTGGAGGAGATTGCGAATTTCTCTCCGCTCCCTCCACAAGAAGAGATAGAACTGGCGCGACGCATTCGGAACTCGGATACGCAGGCGCTGGAAGAGTTGGTCAAAGCGAATCTGCGTTTCGTTATCAGCGTCGCCAAGGAGTACCAGGGGCAGGGGTTGCCGCTGCAAGACCTCATCAGCGAAGGGAATTTGGGGCTCATCAAGGCAGCGCAGCGTTTTGATGAGACGCGCGGTTTCAAGTTCATATCGTACGCCGTGTGGTGGATCCGGCAGTCCATTCTCCAGGCCCTTGCCGAGCAGGCGCGGGTGGTACGCTTGCCGTTGAACAGGGTGGGCGCCATCAACAGGGTGGGACGCACGTTTGAGGCGTTGGAGAAGGCGTACGGGCGCGAACCGAGCATGGAGGAGATCGCCGATGAGATGGACTTGAGCACGCGCGAGGTGGCCGAAGTACTGAGGAACGCAGCCCGCCACGTGTCACTGGACGAGCCCTTCCAGCAGGACGAAGGCACCAGTCTCTTGGATGTCTTGGAAAGCGACCGCTACGACCCGCCGGACGGTCCCCTGATGCGCGAGTCCCTGCGCAACGAGATCGACAAGGTTTTGGCCACCTTGCGGCCGCGCGAGGCGGAGATTGTCCGCCTCTACTTTGGCCTTGACGGGGACCGGCCGCTGACGTTGGAAGAGATCGGCGCCCATTTCCGCCTCACCCGTGAGCGGGTGAGGCAGATCAAGGAGAAGGCGCTGCATCGTCTGCGCCACCGCTCCCGCCTCGAACCTTTGCGCAAATATCTGGGATAACTTAGACTGGTCGCGCCTCCACCGCATGGGTGGGGGCTTTTTTGTTTGCGGATATGTGGCTCACGCCGGCGTCAGGCAGGCGAGCGCTTGGGGGAGCAGTTCGAAGGTGACGGGCGCGCGCCCTGGCTGCTCGCCGTCCAGGTCCAGCAGCACCTCGTCGCCCGAGTTGACCGTCACCCTGCGGCCGCGGAAGTAGCGCACCTTGGGGTGAGAAGCCAAGGTTCCGCGGTACAACCTGGGTACGTTGGCAATGACCTCGATCTTGCCGACATCTCCGATGAGCGCCACTTCGAACAGGCCATCATCCGGCTTAGCGGTGGGCGCGACCCACATGCCGCCGCCGAAGTACTGGCCATTGGCCACCACCACAGCGTTCGTTACGAAGATTTCGTCGACTGCCTGATCGATAGTGATGTGCACCAGTTTGTTGGAGTAAGTGAGCAGCGTGGCCACCAGCCCGCCAAGATAGGAGACAAAGCCACCCAGCGCTTTGCTGGAGCGGTTGACCCGTTCCACCACTGCGCCACTGAAGCCCACATCGCCGACGTTGACAAAGAGGCGCTCTGCCCGGCGGCCATGGTGATCCACGAACCGCGCGCGCCCAAGATCGATGTGGCGCACCGTCCCGTTGGCCAGCACCTGGGCAGCCTGTCGCAGGTCAGCGGGAATGCCAAGAGTCTTGATGAGGTCTTTGCCGGTTCCTAAGGAAAGGATGCCCAGCCGCGTCTGGGAGAGGGCGTCAGCAAGGCCATTGACCACCTCGTTGACCGTGCCATCCCCGCCAGCAGCGACCACAAGTTCATAGCCGTGTGCTGCCGCCTCCTTGGCCAACTCCACCGCGTGCCCTGGGCCCTCTGTCAAGTGGGCTTCATACTGGCCACCAAGGACTTCGTCGAGCACCCTTGCGCATGCCGGCCAGAGGCGGCCAGCTTTGCCGTTTGCTGCTTGGGGATTGACAATGACGAACGCAGGCATGGGGATGAGCGCCTCCTGATGACGGCCACGGTGGGTGGGATCAACGCTTGCGACTGCCGGGCTTTACCACGGGCACGCCGCGTTTGCACAGCGGACATTTGTCTGGTGGATAGGTGACTACCTCGAGCCTCATCACGGAGAAGAGGTCGACGTCGAAGGTGGCCTTGCCGCCGCTTCTGTCCACGATGGCCCCGATGCCGACGACCTCACAGCCGGCGTCAGTGGCCAGGGCGACTACTTCGCGCACCGAGCCGCCGGTCGTGACCACATCTTCCACCACCAGCACTCGCTCTCCGGGTTGCAGTTCAAAGCCGCGGCGGAGGCTCATTTTGTCCTCTTCGCGTTCGGCCCAGATGGAACGTCTGCACAGTTGGCGCCCCACTTCCTGCGCCACCACGATGCCCCCGATGGCCGGCGCAATCACTACGTCGACGTCCTCGCCGGCAAAGTGCTCGGCAATTTCGCCGCACAACAGTTCGGCATAGTGCGGGTATTGCAGGACCTTGGCGCACTGGAAGTACTGGGGGCTGTGCAGCCCAGAACTGAGCAGGAAATGGCCTTCCAACAACCCGCCACTGCTGCGAAAGATTTTCATCACTTGTTCCTTTTCCACCATGAGCCTCCTGTGCTGGATGGTGCTTGTTGCCGCCGACCATCAGGCAGACGGCTGCCGCTTAGGGGCACGCGCGGCGTTGATGGCCTCGCGAAGGGCCTGAGCCTCGCCGCGTGCCGCTTGCGCAAAGTCTCGGCCGGAGGACTTGAAGATGATCCCCCTGCTCGAATTGAATAGGGCAAGCTCCCCATGAGCGTCGGTACCGTGGACAACGGCCATTTCCAGATCGCCGCCTTGCGCCCCGATGCCGGGGATGAGCAAGGGAAGAGTCGGAACCAGGGCGCGCACGCCTGCCAATTCCTCGGCATGTGTGGCGCCGACGACCAGGCCGCAATTGCCGGCGCTATTCCAACTGGCCACCGTGGCTGCGGTGTGCTCGAACAGGCGCTGGTGGCCGTCGGAAAAGTACTGAAAATCCCTCGCGCCAGGATTCGAGGTGAGACAGAGGAAGAAGACCCCGCGCGTGGGGTCGGCAAGCAGCGGCTCCACCGCATCGCGGCCCAGATATGGACTGGCGGTGGTGGCGTCGAAGGCGAGCGTGGCGAAGATGGCGCGGGCGTACATGCGCATGGTATTGCCAATGTCGCCCCGCTTGGCATCGGCAATGGCCAGGCAGTCGGACGGGATGGCAGCCCTGAGCTGCTCCAAGGCCCGCCACCCGTCGAGGCCATAGGCCTCGAAGAAGGCAAAGTTCAGCTTGTAGGCCAAGGTCAGGTCGGCCGTCGCCTCGATGATGGCCCGGCCAAAGTCCACCATCGCCCCACACCCTCGTCCCAGGTGCGTGGGGAGCCGCTCCTGCTCGATGTCGAGACCGACACACAGCAGGCTGTCCTTCTGCCGGGCAAGATGTCGAAGACGTTGCACGAAGTTGGTCGCCATCCCTGTCGTCCCTCTTCCGAACGCGCCGCGTTGACTCTGGTTCCAAGTTAGCAGAATCGGCCCAAATAATCAACAGAAAAATGCGCCGAGGATTTTCCGCTTGCATCTTTGTCGGATTTTCCGGAAATTCTACCGGTTGAGGGTTGCCCCTGGTTGTCGCGCATGCTGAGCATGGGAGTCACTCATGAGCGAGACAGCAACTCCTGAAAGGCCGC
>JACIZP010000260.1 GCA_014359355.1 Calditrichota bacterium
GCCCCCCGCCAGCGGTAGATGGACTGGTCGTCATCCCCCACCACGCACAGGTTGCGATAGCGAGCAGAAAGCAGCTTCAGGAGCTCGTACTGCGCATGGTTCGTGTCCTGATACTCATCCACCAGGATGTAACGGAAGCGTTCCTGGTAGGCATTGAGCACCAGCGGGTGGCTGCGGAAGAGCACGATTGGCAGGAGCAACAGGTCGTCAAAGTCTGCGGCGTTGACCTCGCGCAGGCGTTGTTGATAGCGCTGGTACAGACGCGCCACATTGGCTTCGAACTCGTTTTCTGCGGCGCTGGCATAGTCACCTGGGAGCACCACCGCCGACTTTGCGCGGCTGATGAGCGCTGCGATCACTCCAGGGTTGTATCGCCCTTCCGGCAAGCCCAACTCCTCGATGCACTGCTTGATCAGCCGCTTCTGGTCCTCTTCATCGTAGATGGAAAAGTTTCTCGGCAAGCCGATGTGCCCGCCCTCTCGCCGCAGAACGCGCGCGAACGCCGAATGGAACGTGCTCACCCAGATGTGCGCCGCCACTCCGGGAACCAGCTGGTCGACGCGCTCGCGCATTTCGCCGGCCGCTTTGTTGGTGAAAGTGACGGCCAGGATCTCCTCCGGTTTGGCTTTTCCGGTGGCAATCATGTAGGCGATGCGGTAGGTGAGGACTCTGGTCTTGCCGCTTCCGGCACCGGCAAGGATCAGAACCGGGCCGTCCACGTCAACGACCGCCGCGCGTTGGGCCTCGTTCAACGCTGCGAGGAGTTCTCTTCCCTTTGCCGACCCTGGGCGCGCCATGAGTCCTCACCTTTGCCGCTGCGCCGCTTGGAGTTGCCGCCGCACCTGGTCGAAGCGTTCCTTAGCACGCAGATGCTCGCGGAGCGTACGACTGAACACATGCCCCCCATCGCCGCGGGCCACGAAGTAAAGATAGTCCACCGGCGCCGGGTGCAACGCCGCCACAATAGAAGCCATGCCGGGGTTGTTCACCGGACCCGGTGGCAAGCCAGGGTACAGATACGTGTTGTACGGGGAATCGATAGCCAAGTCCTTCTTCAGCAGTCGTCGCCCCCGCCCTGGGACCAAGTATTGAATTGTGGGATCGGCCTGCAGGGGCATGCGTAGCCGCAGGCGGTTGTGGTAAACAGCGGAGATGAGCGCACGCTCCTCGGCGAGCATCGCCTCGCCCTCAATGATGGAGGCCAGAGTCACCACCTGGTGGAGCGTCATGCCCATGGCCTGGGCGCACGCCTGCACGCTATCGCCCATCTGCCGCCAGAACTCCTTCACCATCGTGCGAATCACCACCTCCGGTGCCACGCCCCAGTAAAACTGATACGTGCTCGGATAAAGGTATCCTTCGAGGGACGGGGCACTTACTCCAAGTTCCCGCAGCAGG
>JACIZP010000261.1 GCA_014359355.1 Calditrichota bacterium
GGATCAAGAAACACGGCGCCAACACCATGCTCATCAACTTCCGCGGACCAGCCGGCACCTTTCCCACGTACTCATTGGCCGATGTGCTGGATGACGCGGAGTTCCAGTTGCGTGGCGATGCCGACGTGGATTACATGGAGCTCTTCAAGCGGGCGGGCAAGGACGCTCTCCAGTCGCTGGACTTTGGCGGGAGTCCCTTCCGCGGCAAAATTGTGCTCATCGGCGCCTCTGCAGAGGAGCTTGGCGACAACAAGCTGACGCCCTTTTTTGAATTTGCGGGCAGGCGGCTGAAAATGCCTGGGGTGGAGATGCACGCCAACGCCATCGACACCATGCTGCGGGGCGACTACCTGGCCTACATGCCATTTGGGGCTCAGGTGGCACTTCTTTTGGGCCTTGCTTTGCTGGCGGGACTGGTAGCGCGCCTCGTGCGGCCGATGTTCGGCTTGGTGGCCATTGCGCTGTTGGTGGCCGCAGTGGCGGCATTCGGTCTCTACCTTTTCGTGGGCGTGCGCCTTATCATGCCCTTGGTGGCGCCGATCCTGAGCATAGGTGTCAGCTATATCGCCAACACCGTGCACTTAGTCGCTGCCGAGCGGCGTGCCAAGCGCTTCTATCGCCAGACCTTCCAGCATTATGTGGCCCGCAGTGTGGTGGACAAGATGCTTGAAGGTGGTGAGCTCCCCAAGTTTGGCGGGGAGCGCAAAGAGCTCACCGTGCTCTTCTCCGACATCCGCGGCTTCACCCGCTATGTGGAGCATCACCCGCCTGAGGAGATCGTCCACAACCTGTCGCAGTACTTCACCCTCATGGTCGAGGTCATCTTCCGGCATGATGGCACTTTGGACAAGTTTGTAGGCGACCAAATCATGGCGCTCTTCGGGGCGCCGTACTACTTTGCCGACCACGCCGAACGGGCCTGTCGCACGGCGGTGGAGATGGTCAAAGAGCTGCGCACCTTGCAGAAGCGATGGTCCGACGCGCGCTGCGAGTACTTCCAGATGGGCATAGGCATCAACACGGGGCAGATGATCGTCGGCAACCTGGGCTCGGCCCAGCTCTTTGACTACACCGTCATCGGCGACGAGGTAAACCTTGCTTCTCGTCTGGAGGGGGCCAACAAGTTCTATCAGACCACCATCATCATCGGCGAGCGCACTTACCGGCAGGTGGGGGCCAAGGCGATTGTCCGCGAGCTGGACATTGTCCGCGTGGTGGGGAAGAGCAAACCGGTGCGCATCTATGAGCTGCGCGGCATGGACAGTGTGCCGTGGATCGAGCAGGACCTGATAATCGACACCTACACTCGTGGCCTCAACGCCTATCGCCAGCGGCAGTGGTACCAGGCTCTCAAGGAATTTCGCCGCGTGCTGTGGTATTTCCCCTCCGACGGCCCGTCGCGCTTGTACACCAAGCGCTGCCTGGACTGCATCCAGAACCCGCCCCCGCAAGACTGGGATGGTGTATACGACTTCCGGGAGAAGTAGCTGACCGCTTGACCGGTGCAGCGGTGAGCGTGTCCTTCACGCTCACGGATTTTTTACCCAAGGAGGCCCATGGAGAGCGAGCCTGTCGTTGTTCTTAGGGATGTCTGTCGGTTCTACCGGATGGGACACGCAGTGGTGAAGGCCCTGGACCGCGTGAGCATGGCGGTACGACGTGGGGAGTTCCTGGCCGTGGTGGGTAGCTCTGGGTCCGGCAAGACGACGCTGCTCAATCTCATTGCTGGTCTCGACAGGCCCACGTCCGGTCAAGTCATGGTCGGAGGCCGGGACCTCACTCATTTGCCCGAACGGGCGCTCGCCGAACATCGCAAGCGGATGGTGGGGATGGTGTTTCAGGCCTTCAACCTCATCCCAGCATTCACGGCGGAGGAAAACGTGGCACTGCCGCTGATTTTCAGCGGTATGCCACCGCTGCAACGCAGGCAACGGGCACGAGAACTGCTCGGCACGTTAGGGCTGGCTGAGCGCCTCCAGCACCGGCCAGGCCAGCTCTCTGGAGGAGAATTGCAGCGCACTGCCATGGCGCGGGCACTTGCCAACGGGCCGCAGCTGCTCCTTGCCGATGAGCCGACGGGCAACCTCGACAGCTGGACCGCGGCCGAGATCATCAACCTCCTGGCTTGTCTGCACAGGAGCGAGGGCAAGACCGTCATCCTGGTCACGCATGACGAGCCCATGGCGCGGCGAGTTGCGCAGCGCCTGGTGCGGCTCTCCTACGGCCGGATTGTCGGTGAGGAGGCCTTGCCATGACTTTGCGCGAAATCCTCCGTCTTGCCTGCGGAAACCTCAGGCGCAACCCCTTGCGCACGGCGCTGACCACATGCGGGGTGACCATCGGCATAGGTGCTCTGGTGTCCATGGTCTCCTTTGGCACCGGCATGCAGAAAAACGTCGGCGAAGCGCTCGCCAAACTCGACGCCTTCGCTGCCATCCGTGTGCTGCCGCGACCGGCGGCCATGACCGGCCTATGGGACGCCCCGGCAAGAGGGGAGAGCAAGGCCCTCACCGATAGCGTCGTGAGTGTCATCGCTTCGCTTCCAGGAGTAGAGATGGCCTATCCGGAAGTGGTCGTCCCGGTGCGGTTGCGGGTGGGCGGACGCGAGCGCCAGACAATGGCCCAGGTGGTGCCGCTCACCGTCGGGCGATACGCTCCGTACAACGCGATGACCTGGGGACGTTTCTTTGCCGCGGACACCGCTCAGGAAGTCGCGTGCGCCGACCATGTGCTGCGCCGCATGGGTTTCCTGCACCCGGACTCGCTGGTGGGCGCCAGCGTGGAACTCGTGGCAGCAGGCCTGGACATGCGCGCCTTGGTGCAGCTCTTCTCTTCGAGCGGCCTGCCCAAGGCAGAGGAAGTGCTGGTGCCGAAGCGGGCCGAAGCAAGACTGGTGGGCGTGTGGCAGCACGAGGAGTTTGGCCCCGCGGGCACGGCCACCTTAGTGATGCCGCGAGGACTGAAAGAGCGCCTCGGTGCCATTGGGTCCCTATTTGACGCCATAGGGGGATTCCAGGCTGGCGGGGGGTATCCTGCCGTTTACGTGCGCGCGGCCAGTGTGCAGATGGTCGAGCCGTTGGTGGAGACCTTCGAAGCCATGGGCTACGCCACGTTCACCGTGCTCAATGAGCTAAAAGAGCTGAAGAAGGGCTTTCTCGTCTTTGATGCGCTCCTTGGCGCGGTGGGCACGGTTGCCCTGGTGGTGGCAGCACTCGGCATCGTCAATACCATGGTCATGTCGGTCCTGGAACGCTACAAGGAAATCGGCATCATGAAGGCAGTAGGCGCCACTTCTGCGGAGGTGAAACTGCTGTTTGTGGCGGAAACTGCGACCATCGGGTTCATGGGGGGATTGGGCGGGCTCATCTTGGGGTGGGCGGTGACCATCGTGGCCAATGCCGTTGCGAATCACTTTCTCCTCAAGCAAGGTGGGGCGGCGGTTGACTTTTTCTACATCCCCTGGTGGTTAGTGGCCGGCGGGGTGGGATTTGCTTTGGCAGTGAGCGTGGTGGCTGGGCTTTTCCCTGCCCGACGAGCCGCGCGGGTCGACCCTGTGCAGGCCCTGCGCTACGAGTAAGCTTCTCTGCCGCCCCAAAAAAGTATTGATTTACTGCGGAAGATTCGTTAAGTTTATCAGCAAACTAAAGGGTATCTTGCACGAGAGCGAAGGTGGCAGCGCAGGGCGAGAAAAAGGGCAAGATTCTTTGGGTAGACGACGAGATCGAACTCCTCCGCCCCCACATTCTCTTCTTGGAGAGCAAGGGGTTTGCAGTCACCCCAGTGGCGAACGCCGAGGATGGGATCGAGCTCATCAGGCGGCAGGAGTTTGACCTTGTCCTGCTCGATGAGATGCTGAACGGGATGGACGGCCTTTCGGCGCTCTCGCGCATGAAGGAGCTCAGGCCATCCCTGCCCGTGGTGATGGTCACCAAGAGCGAGGAGGAGTCGCTGATGGAGGAGGCCATCGGCGCGAAGATCAGCGACTACCTCACGAAGCCAGTCAATCCCAGCCAGATTCTGCTCATTTGCAAAAAGCTGCTGGAAGGCCGCAGGATCGAGAGCGCGCGCCTGTCGCGAGACTATGTGGCCGAGTTTGCGCAGATTGCTGCTGCCGTGGCCTCGTCGCCCGGCTGGCGGGATTGGATAAACCTGCACGTGCGCCTCAGCCAGTGGGAAGTGGAGCTGGATCAGCACCCCGACCTCGGCCTCAGGCAGACGCTGGCCGACCAGCGGCGTACCTGCAACATCGAGTTCGGCCGCTTCATTGAGACGCATTACCCCGCGTGGATGCGCGACGGCGACCGCCCTCCGCTGTCCGTGGACGTGGTCTCCACTTTCCTTGCTCCCCTGCTCAAAGTGGGCAGGAACACGGTGTTCATGGTGATCGACAACCTGCGCCTGGACCAGTGGTTGACGCTCGAGCCGATGTTGTACCCCTATTTCAATGTCACCACGGACTACTACTATTCCATCTTGCCCACGGCGACGCCCTACTCGCGCAACGCCATCTTCAGCGGTCTCTTCCCCATTGAGCTGGGGAACCTTTTTCCCGACTTTTGGCAGAAGGGACAGGACGACGAGCAGAGCCAGAACAGGAACGAGCGGCAACTGCTCGATCAGCAACTGGTGCGGCTCGGGGTGAGGCTCCGCTCAGAAGCCAAGTACATCAAGGTCCTCGACCTGGAAGAGGCGCGCAGCGTGGAGAAGAATGCGCGTAGCCTTGGTGCGTTGCCGCTGGTC
>JACIZP010000262.1 GCA_014359355.1 Calditrichota bacterium
TGACGTTGCGCCCCAAGCGCACCTGGCGGCCGACCACCGCCAGCGGGCCGATGGCCACTCCCTCGCCCAGCTCAGCAGAGGGGTCGACCACCGCCGCAGGGTGGACGCCGGCTGGCAAAGTCTCCTCTGGTGGATGGAAGAGCAGCACCGCCCGGAGGAAGGCAAGATAGGGGTCCTTGACGCGAATGGCCGGAATGGGACATTCGCCCTGAAAGTCGTGCCCGAGGATGATGGCCGAGGCGCGCGTGGATGAGACGAACTTGGCGTACTTGGGGTTGGCCAGGAAAGTCAGCTCCCCTTGGTGCGCGTCCTGGATCTTGCCCAGACCGGTGATGCGCACCTGTCCATCCCCGGTGACCGTGCCACCCACGCGGGCGGCGATGTCAGCCAGCGTCATCGCCACGGGTCGCTCGCCAGCTGCCCCGACCTCTAACCTTTGGAGCTGGTGGTCTTGACGCTCTTGTTGAGCTCCTCAATCACGCGGTCCGTGAGGTCTGGCTGGTCTGGCGCCGCGTACACGATGTTGCCGTTGACGCCGTCAAAGATGTAGGTGAACCCTTCTGCCTCACCAATCTTCTTGATCACCGCGGTGATGGAGTTGATGATGGGCTCCATGAGCTCCCGTTCCTTGCGGAAGGCCTCGCCATTCTGTCCCCACTTTTCCATCTGGAACTGCTGGATGCTCATGTAGAGGTTCTGGATCTCCTGCTGCTTTTCCTGCTTGCGCTGTTCACTGAGCAGCAGGCTCTGGGATTCCAGCTGGTCGGACAGCTCTTGCAGCTGGCGCTGCATCTCCCGCACCTGGGCCTCCCAACCTGCATTGATCTCGTCGAACTTTTTCTGCGCGTCCTGCGCCTCTTTGTAGTTCTGCAAGATCTTCTGCGAGTTGATGTAGCCGATCTTCATCTTCTGCGCCAATGCTGCGTCGGCAACAAGGGCAATGACCAACAGGCCCATCACCAAGGTCAAAACGCGTGCTTTCACTGTTACCTCCTCGCGCTTGCTGATAAGACTGCTGCCGCTCGCGGAACGCGACGGCTCCTCCGTTCACGCTTGTTTCTCAAAAACCTCTGCCAAAGACAAAGTGAGGCACCCACCTGCCACGCCGCTCTCCTGTTCTGGCGTCGACGTTGTCAAAGCCGTAGGCATAGTCAAAGCCGAGGATGCCGATCATGGGCATGTACACGCGCGCGCCCAGGCCGACGGAGCGCTTGAGGTCGGTGGGGTCCGTGCGCGTCATGGTCGGCCAGGTATTGCCCGCCTCCGCGAAGATCAGGCCAAACACCGTAGGGTTGGGCACGATAGGCAAGCGCAGCTCGGCAGTGTACTTGAGCAGTACGCGGTCACCCATGGCGCTTGCGTAACCTGCCAGTGGATCCTGATAGCCGCGCAGTGGCGTGGAGCGCGACATCCCCTCGCCGCCGATGAAGAACAGGTCGAGGTACGGGATGCGCGAATCCCGGGCAAACCCGTCCATGTAGCCCGCTTCCAGGCCCAAGTGGAGGATCAACTGCCAGAAGGCCGGCAGGAACCAGTCGCTGGAGAACTGATGCTTGTGGTAGCCGACGTTGCCACCCAAGGGGCCGCCGGCAATCTGCGTCTGCACAGTGACCTGCGAGCCGCGCCGTGGAAACTCCGGATGGTCGAGGCTGTTGCGGGAGATGATCTGGGCAATGCTGCGGCTGGTTAATGGCCCCATCTCCTCGTAACGCTTGAAGTAGGGGTTGGTCTCCAGCAAGATAGGCAAAAAGTCCGACAGCTGCGTCTGGTCCACCGCGAAAATCCAGTCCCCGCGGAAGTAGTTGTCCGGCCAGCGGAAGCGCCTCCCCACGCGCAGCGAACCGCCACGGCTGCGCTGCCGGTAGCCGATGTACAGCGGGTCCCGCCTTGTGTCGTAAAAGCTGAAACCTGCCAGCGTGGGCGTGTCAAGTAACCAAGGCTCGGTGAAGCTGATCATGAACGACCTGAAGCTGCGCCCAAAGTTCCAATCAAAGCTCAGGCGCTGGCCGTTGCCGAACAGGTTGTTCATGGACACGCCGATGCTGCCAATCATCTTGTCGCGCTCGCTCCACCCGGCAGACATGTTCGCCGTGTCGGTGGACTTTTCTTCCACTTTGAACTCGACGTCCACCTGCTTCTCGTCCACGGGTTGCACCTTGGGTTCCACGTTGGCGAAGTAGTTGAGCATGTACACCTCGCGCTGGCTGCGGATCAGCAGCTCGCGGTTGAACACTTCGCCCGGCCGGATGCGCAACTCGCGGCGTATCACTTTCTCCTTGGTCTTGGTGTTGCCAGTGATGTGAATCTTGTGGATGTGCGCCTGGTCGTTCTCCATCACCACGAAGTGGATGTCCACCCGGTCATTGCCCACTGGGCGCTCCTTGGGGCTGATGGTGGCGTAAATGTAGCCGTTGTCGTAGTACAGACCGCCGATCTTTTCGAAAACGGCCTTGTTCAGCTTCCCCTTGTCGTAGATGTCGCCCTCTTTGAAATCGAGCAGGCGGGCCAGCTCCTCCTGGGAATAGACCTTGTTTCCTTCCCAGGTGATGCTGCCGAACCGGTACTGTTCCCCTTCGTGTACCCAGATGGCGATGTACATATCGTCGCCGGCGCTGCCGTAGTAGACCGAGTCACGAAGGATCTCGGCATCGCGGTAGCCGTGGTTGTGGTAGAACTCCACCACCTTCTCGAGGTCCTGCTCATATTTCTTCCGGTCAAAGTCCGCGCCGCGCCACCAACGGTCCTCTTTGGTGTCCTTCATCTGTTTGCGCAACTTGCCGTCGTCGAAGGCGACATTGCCAAGAAAGTCGATCTTCTTGATCTGGACCTTCTTCCCTTCGTCGATGACTACGCGCACCACGACGCGGTCAGGTGTCTCGGTGGGACGCACCTGCATGTCGATTTTAGCCAGCAGATGGCCCTTCTCCTTGTAGGCATCCTTGAGCTTTCTGCGCGCGCGCTGCAGAGCCCGCTGACTGACCACCTGACCGCGATAGAAGTTCAGCTTGTTGTCGATCTCTTCCTTCTTGAGCTTCTTGTTCCCCTCGATCTCCACTTTCTCCAACCGCGGGTACTCGCTCACTTTGATGCTGAGGAAGACCCCATCGGCCACTTCGCGATCGAGCAGGATCTGCACGTCCGAAAAAATATCCAAGCTCCAGAGCTGCCGAATGGCGTTCTGAATGTCGTCGCTGGTGATCTGGTTGCCCACCGTGAGGCCGGAACTGAGGCGGATCATGTTCCCGTCCGCGGTCTTGTTGCCTTCCACCGACAGGCCCAGCAGTTTGACGCTGCGCTTGCCTGTCTGGCCCAAGAGCGCGTTGCCATTGACCATCAGCATGACCAGCGCCAGGCCGGCGATGAGCACTTTGAGGGGTCGAAACCTCACAATCCTACCTCCATTTCTTGCGCTGTCAATGTACAAAATCCCGAGAAAATTGCCAAGGAAAAAAGTGCCTTTCCCATGGCGCTCAGAAGGGGAACCAGTGCCTGATCCATAGACGGGTATCGTCCTTGCGCCACAGCAGCAGTCCGTCGTAATCGTACTCCATTTCGATCAGCAGCTTCGGGTTGATGCGCAGTTCCAGGCCAAGGGTGTGATGCAGGCCCAGGCCCGGCACCTGGTACCGATAGTCAAGCCCCGACTCGAGCTGGCCGGTGTAGACCAAATACAGGTCGTCGCTCAGGTACTTGCCCACGGTCAAGCGACTGCTGCGGAGCAGGTAGAGCTTGCTGGGCATGGGCGTGGTCGCCAAGTTCATCTCGATCAGATTGCGCGTCAGGCGAGAGCTGAGGCGCACCACGTCCAGGCCAAGGTAACGTTCCAGGCGGCGTTCAAAAGGCCGGAAAAGGGGACGGAAGACTAGATTGTCGGCGCTGATGCCGATGACATCCACGGTCTTTTGGCGCAGACGTTCAGGCGTGTAGCCCAAGCTGGCGAGGAGCTGCGCCTCGTTGCTCCCCAGCGCGGCGTTGTCGGAGGAGAGCTGGAAGCGCAGCTCATCCCAGCGCGCGCGGTAGCGCTGGTCCAGCACCCGCTCATCGACTCGCCGCCCCTCCAGCGCCCGGTCCACGGTGGCCAGGGTAAGATAGATCTGCGAGGGGATGCCGTTGGAATCGGCAACCGTCGTGTAGGCCCTGCCGTAGACCACCGGCACTAACGTGTTGCGATCGAATTCGATGCCCGCCTGCTCCAGGCGGAAGTTCATGTCCAAGTACTCCACCGTGCCGCGGGTCGACCTGAGCTCGCCCTCGATGCGGAAAGTTTCGTCGCGCAGCTGTCCGGTGAAGCGCAGGCCCCCGTAGCGCTCATCCAGGTCCAGCGTCACGTACACATTGTCCAGGCCGCCTGGCAGCTTCTTCACATAGCGGGTGTTGGTGCCCGGAACCACGCGCAGATCCCATTCCACCATTTCCAGCAGCTGGGTCACCTCCGGGCTCACCCCCTGGCCGCCGCCGTTGAAGGGGTATCCGAAGCGCACGCCATGGAGCACCATGGTGCCGTACAGGATAGGCCGCTCTGCAGGGCCGGCTATGCAGAAGCGGTCATTACTGCCGTAACCCAGCAGCTGGAACCGCCCATACTCGCCAGGCTCCATGAGCCCAGGAATACTGAGCACCACGCCGTCCGGGGAGGTTTCCACCACGAGGATGCCGAGGCTGACGCCGAGGTCTTCTAGTTCAAATGGCTGCAGTGCCCGGCGATATTCCTTGCCCACTGCCGGCACATTGTAGATGACGAAGGGCTCGCCTCCCATGAGGCCGCGCAACTCGCTCACCTCCACAAAGCGGCTCTCTGGGTGCAACCGCAACGTCCCCTGCAGCTCCTTGACCACTGGCACGACCGAGGCAAAGCGCAGCACCCCGCGCTCGATGTTCAGCTCTCCCTGTTCGAGACGCGGCGCTGCCAAGGTGCCGCCGATGCGCAGATGCAGGGTACCACGGCTCTTCGCCTCCTTGACGAAACCGCTCGCTTCGTCCACCAAAGCCAGCGGATCCCCCTGTCCAGCGATCTCCACGGACATCGGGTCCGTGAGGTTCAAAGGCAGCGCTCCTTTGCCCTGAATGCCGAAGGCCCCCTTCCGGACCAGGCGCAGCACAGGCATCCAGGCGTAGTCGCGTCCGCTCGCTCCGTCGGGAACGACCTCTGGCCGCCCTGCCAAGACCAGGCGCAAGGTGTCGAAAGCGACGCCCAAGAGCTGGCCCTCCACCAACGTCGCGTCGCCGTTGACCGTCACGCCTTGCGGTCCGCCCTGCACCAGGAGGTGGAGGTTAGCCTGCCCTCTTATCACCTCCGTCTTCCCGGTCGCCGCCGCAACGACGGTCGCAAGGTCGACGTCAGCCCCGGTCAGTCTCAGCTGTGCAATGCGCCGGCCTGGTCCAAGCAGGCCCTCGGCGCTGACGATCTGCCGAGAGCCATGGCGGATGGCCAGTTGGCGGAGGGAGGCAGTCGAATCCTGCACTTGAAAGGCAACTTCCCCAGCGAAAGGCCCCTGCCGATGGAAATAGGCGCTGGCAAGCTGTAGTGCGCCCTCGATGCGCGGCGATCTCGTCGATCCGCCCAGGCTGATCTCGCCGGACAGCTGACCCTGGACTACCGTATCCGCGAGCAGCGCGAAATACTCCAGAGGTGCCCCCCGCAGACGCAGGCGCCCCTGTATTTTGCCTCCCTCGATCTTGAGCCCGCCGGTGACCGATTCGCCCAGCATGAGGCGGCTCAGCTCCACCACCCCCTTGCGGAGGTTCAGTTCCAGCACGCCATCAACCGGCTCCCGGTCCACGGGGAAGAACTTCGTACTGCTGCGCCAGGAGCGACGCTGTTTGCTGCCAAGGAGCACCCCGCTTGCGCTCAGAAGTGGGTGGACGAGGTCGTTGGCGTCCCGCCACCGCCCCTCCACAAGGGTGGCGAGGCTGTCGCTGCGGCCGCGCAGCGCCACATCGCACTCAAGGCGGCGGAGTTGCGCGCGGGCCGGTAGCTTCCACAAGACCGAGGCCGGCCCCTGCAGGTTCTGTCCCTCGATGGAGAGCTGCCGTCCGCGCACTGCTGCCTGGAGACGCAAACCGCCCGGGCCCTGGGCTATCACTTCTGTCGTGCGGTCCGCGTAAGCCAGCGTCCCTTGCATAGGCACGGCCGCCCCGTGCTCGTCCAGCAGAGTCAGGCCGAACCGACCGCGCACCCATGGGGCAGCCACTGAGCCACCAACCTCCACGGCGAACGAATCCGGACAGCTGGCCACAGCCGCAGCGAGTGCACGGCGGAGCTCACCAGCCGCATCCCCACGGCCGCGGAGCTGCGCCTGGAGCTGTGCTCCCGCCTGGGTGAAGGTCACCGTTGCCGCGCCTTCGACACTATTCCCGAAGCAGTTCAGCCGCAGGTGCCGAACCCTGAGCACCGAGTCCGCATAGGAGAAACCGACCTGTGCCTGTCTGGCCGCGACTGCCCCCACTTTGAGGCGCGGAAAAGACGCCCAGCCGCTGGCCCGCAAGGAGTCCAGGCGCCCCTGCAAGGCCACCTCCAGGGTCGCCTTGCCGGAGAGCCGCACCTTAGCCGAGGGAGCCACGACAGGGGCCAGCGTCTCCAGCTCGATGCCCCGGCCGCTGAGCACCAGGTCCAACTGGGGCCGCAGCAAGTCCCACAGGCGCCCTCGTAGGGTGAGCTCCGCCTTTTGCGCCATCCCTTGCGCGGCGAGCTCCAAGGTGTCACCCTTGCTGTCGATGGCAACGGAGAGATCGTCCAACGCCACCTCGGTGCCGCGCAGGAGCACGCTGCCTTCGGAAAGTCGCAGTGAGCCGGTCAACGCCAGCCCCCAGGGCCAGTTCGGGGCTGATCGCACCGCGAAGGATCCCTCGATGTTTCCCTTCTGAGGAACTATCTGCCCTTTCGCCAGGGGCGGGACTTTGCTCACGTCATAAGCGTGCAGGGCGACCTCCGCCTGCTCCAGCTTCAGGCTCGTCAGGTCGAGGATCCCGTGCAGGTCGAGGTTTCGCCCCCGGGAGGAGAAGAGCTTTCCGGTCAAATGGAAAGAGGCGCGGGTGCCCTGATCGGCCACGGCCATCCCTTCAGCATCCCGCACTACCACCAGCTGCTGTCCTGTGCTGTCGGCAAGGATAATCTGTCCGCCGCTGATCGTGAGTCCCCTCAGGAGAGCGAATGGCTTCTGGCCAGCAGCGGGGGGAGAAGGCTGCAGCTGTGGCGCACTGGGTGCCAGCGGGGCCTTGCTGGTGGCCGACTGCCGGCGGATAGTCAAACGAGGATTGACAACGAGGGCGTTGCCCCCCATTTGCGCGGACTCGAGTCCCCCCAACAGGAGGCGCACCAGACTGAAGCCGAGGCGCACCTCGTCAGCATGCAGGAGAAAGGTGCGACGGTCAAGCTGTACGTCGCGAAGGTGGAGCGTACCAAAGCCCACCTCCACGTGGCCCACCGAGAGGCCTTCGCCCAGTGCAGGCCTGACCGACTCGATCACCAAGTTGCGGATGTGCTGGCTGGCACCGCTGATCCGCCAGCCGTAGTAGGCCACCAATCCCACCACCGCCAGCACAGCCACCACCAGCAACACCCAGCGACGTTCACGCATGGCGCCTCATCACAAGGGAGACTCCAGAAAACCAACACTTAAACCGAGCCCTGTCGGGCAAAGTTCCGACCCCAACTGCCAAGGTTTTAGGAAGCTGCGCACAAGACCACCACAGGTATTCCGCACATGGGGTAAGATCGCGAAGAAGCGGAGCGCTGGAGGGAGACCCCGCGGTCACTGCCTCGGCTGGAGCACCGGGGCGTCAGCCGTCGACGAGCTGTTCGCTCACTCGCCCAAAACGACGCTCCCTGCGCTGATAGGCCTCAATTGCGGCGAAGAACTCTGCCTTGCGGAAATCTGGCCAAAGCACATCAGTCACGTAGATTTCGGTGTAGGCCAGCTGCCAGAGCAAGAAGTTGCTGATGCGCAGCTCACCGCTGGTCCTGATGAGCAGATCGGGGTCAGGAATGTCCCGCGTGTACAGACAACGCGAGACCGTGGCCTCATCGATCTGCTCTGGCTTCAGCTCACCGCGCAGGGCAGCGGCGGCAATGGCCTTTACTGCGTCCACGATCTCCACGCGGCCACCGTAGCTCAGCGCTAAGTTGACCGTCAAGCCTGTGTTCTTGCTCAGGCGCTGCACCGTGGCCATCACGCCGCGGCGAGCCGCAGGCGGAAGGTCTTCGATGTGGCCGATGGTCATCAGGCGCACGTTGTTCTTGTCTAACTCGTCCACTTCGCTGCGGATGGTGTCAAGCAGCAGCCGCATGAGGGCCGAGACTTCGTTGCGCGGCCGCCGCCAATTCTCCGTGGAAAAGGTGTAGAGCGTCAGCACCTGGATGCCCAGCTCGCCGCAGGCCTCCACCACCGCGCGCACCGAGTTTATCCCTTCTCGATGGCCCGCCACGCGCGGCAAGCCCCTCTGCTTGGCCCAACGACCATTGCCGTCCATGATGACGGCCACGTGGCGCGGCAGCCCGCCGCGCCGCTTAATCCGCTCTCGGACTATTTCAAGTTCGTCACCCACCGCCACATGCCTCAACAAGATACTTTCAACTGCTGAAAAGAAGTTACGCGAAACACTGCTCAAAATCAAGGGAAAACTGTACCCTAACCTTGGACCCGCGCGCCCCAAGAACGATCATAGACGTGCCGCGCTACCAACAAAAAGGCCCCGCGCACGCGGGGCCTCGCACGCCAATTTCTGCTTGCGGCTACTTGCGCAGCTCAGCCGCGCGGTCAAAGGCCTTCTCTCCATCCTCGCGGCGGCCACAGTTCACATAGGCCACGCCGAGGTTGTACCACGCGTTCGCATTCTCCGGCTTGAGCTGTACTGCCTTCTCCAAATAGGGGATGGCACCGCAGTGATACTTCTCGATCTCCTTCTTCAGGGCGTCGATCTCTTTGTCCGTGAAGCGCTTCCCCTTCTCCTCTTCCTCTACCGCTCGCTTTCTGATCTGATCGCCGATGCTCAAGTAGGCGTTGCCCACGTTCACCAAGGCGTCGGCGTCGTTGGGGTTTTTCTCGATCACCTTCTCAAACTGCGCGATTGCCTGCTCGTAGTTGCCGCGCAAATAGTGCAAGCGGCCAAGGTTGAAAAGGAGATCTGCATTGTCTGGCTGTTGCTGCAAGGCCTTCTCGTACTCGCCCAGCGCCTTGTCGCCCTCGCCCATGTAGTCGTAGGCCAAGGCCTTGCTGGCGATGGCATCGACGTCGGTGGCATCCAGCTCCAGCCGCCGGTCAGCAACCCTCAGCACCTGCGGATACTCCTCAGCCTGCATGTAGAGCGAGGTCAGAGAGCGATAGGCGTCCTTATCATTTGGGGCAAGCTCCACCACCTTCTCGTACATGGCAATAGCTCGCTGCAGACTGTCCAGTTGCACATAGGTGTAGCCCAGGTTCTTGTAGGCCTCAATGTGGTTCGGATCGATGACAAGACAGGTCTGGAAGTCGTTCTTGGCTGCCTCGAGCTGTCCGGCGTTCACCTTCTTGACGCCATTGTTGAAATAGGACACCCAATGTCGCTCGATTTCGTGCTTAATGCGCGGCTCAAAACGAGGCGAAATGGCCAGCGAGGCGTCAAACTCTCTGCGCATCCCCTGGAAATCCCCGCGCTGCGCGTAGGCCTGCCCCAACAGGAAATGGGCTTCTGCGTCCTGGGGATAGAGCTTCACCGCCATCTCTAACTGCTCAGTCGCTTTGGCCCAGTCGTCTTGCTGGATGTACACCTTGGCCGACGTTACTTCCTTGGACTGGCACCCCAACAGGACAAGGCTTGCTCCCAGAAGCACCAGCACCCCGACAGCGATCAACCGTTTCTGCATCTTGCATCTCCCTCATGAGAATGAGACTTTTCCACCCCCGCCAATGACGGCGAAATATACGGCAAAACTCTTACTAAATCAAGCACTATTTCGCAGCTTTTCCGCAAACGGCGGGGTGATCACTCCTTTTTCGGTGATGATGGCACTCACCAGCTCGTGCGGCGTCACGTCAAAGGCGGGGTTATAGACCTTGATGCCTGCCGGCGCAATTTGCACCCCAAAGCCGGAGATGAGCTCTTCCGCGCCCCGCTCTTCGATGGGAATGTCGGCGCCGGTGGCTGTCTCCAAGTCCAGCGTCGAGCTCGGCGCCGCAACGTAGAACGGAATCTGATGACACCTGGCTACCACCGCCAGGTTGTACGTGCCCACCTTGTTGGCCACATCACCGTTGGCGGCGATGCGGTCCGCCCCCACCAGAACGCAGTCCACCCGCCCCTGCTGGATGAGGAAAGCCGCGGCCGCGTCACAAATCAGGGTGACGTCGAAGCCGGCCTGGAGCAGCTCCCAGGCAGTGAGGCGCGCGCCCTGCAGCAGTGGCCTGGTCTCATCCACGTACACGGTGACCTTTTTGCGCATCTCGCGTGCAGCATAGAGCACACCCAAGGCAGTGCCATAGCCGGCGGTGGCCAGCGCGCCCGCATTGCAGTGGGTGAGTACCGACACCTGCGCTGGCAAGAGAGCCGCCCCGTGCTGGCCGATGCGCTCGCACATCTTGCGGTCCTCTTCCATGATGGCCATCGCCTCTTTGACCAGCAGCCGCGTAATCTCGCTCACCAGGCGGCTGGGGTTGCGACCCACCACCGCGCGCATGCGCTGCAGCGCCCAACTCAGGTTAACGCCGGTGGGACGCGTCTCCTTCAGG
>JACIZP010000263.1 GCA_014359355.1 Calditrichota bacterium
AAGACCTTGGCACGGATCCTATCCTTCTCGCCGATGGACACGTGCAGCAGGTGACTCTTGAAAGCTGCCATGAGCTCTCGCACGAAAAGGCACTCGCCCGTCTGCACCACCGCGATGGTTGGCACGCCAGAAGTCAGGCATGTCCATATTGCTTCCTGGAAAAACAGGGAATCTCTTTCCATGCAGCCTATCTCATCCATCACTACCAGCTCGGCACGCTGCCGGGCTCTTTCGACAACTTGAGCGCCGAAGGAGTCGAACACACCGCGGTCCACGGTGAAAGGGCCACCACGTGGCGCCCGCGACTCGGGCACCCTGCTGGCAAAAAGCATCCTCTCGCCCGTCAGCAGATCGACAATTTCGTATCCTATCCGATGCCCCGAGGCGGAAACGGCCTCCGTGGCGAAGCCACCCACCGCACAGCGTACGTGCGCCAGCACAGAGCGCACCAACGAAGTCTTACCCGCCCCCTTTTCCCCGGTTAGCAGAATAACTCGAGGGGACGGCTTCTGGTGTAGGGATTGCATCGGTAATCCAGGGACCATGAATTCAACAGATGCGGGGGAGTTGCTCGCCCACCAACATGTCAAGAATGCGGTGCCCGCCGATGGCCGTGCGCAGGAGCACCCTGCCCTTGCTCTCTTTGGCGACCTTGCCTATGATGGCCGCTTGCCGCCCAAGTGCGTGGGAGTGGAGGCAAGCAATTGCCCGTTCGGCGTGGGCGACCGGTACGAAAACGATCATCTTCCCTTCATTGGCCACGTAGAGCGGATCAAAGCCTAACAGCTCGCACGCTCCTTTCACCTCATCGGCAACGGGGATGCGCTCCTCCTCGATGACGATCTCCACGCCTGAGGCACGGGCGATTTCGTTGAGCGTGGTTGCTACTCCCCCCCTGGTCGGGTCACGCATGGCATGGACCTCCACGCCGCAGGCGAACAACCCCTCGACCAGGTGGTTGAGCGGCGCCACGTCCGAGCGCAAAGCACCCTGGAGGCTCAGGCCGGCGCGCGCGGCCATCACTGCCATGCCGTGGTCGCCAATGGTACCAGTGACGATGACCGCATCGCCGACGCGGGCACCGCTGCCAGTAGGTGGCTGTTCCACCAGCAATGTGCCAACGCCGGCTGTGGTGATGAACAGCTTGTCTGCGGCCCCGGCGGGCACCACCTTGGTATCGCCCGCCACTACCGCCACTCCCGCTTCTCTGGCTGCTGCCGCCATCGAGGCGAGCACCTGTTGCAACTCAGCAACGCGCAGGCCTTCCTCGATGATGAAAGCCGCGCTGATGGCCACAGGTCGCGCCCCCTGCGCGCTAAGGTCGTTCACCGTGCCAGAAATGGCCAGGCGCCCGATGTCCCCGCCAGGGAAAAAAATGGGCTGCACCACGTAGGCGTCAGTCGTGAACGCTGTGCGAGAGCCGGAGAGTTGCAGCAGGGCGCTGTCATTCAGAGCAGCTAAAGCCGGGTTGTCAAAGTACGGCAGAAAGACCTCGCGGATGAGCGCATGGGTCAGCTGTCCGCCGCTGCCGTGAGCGAGCCTGATCACCTCATCCACCGACGCTCCCCTCCTCAGCGGGTGCCCCGTACTTGTAGCAGGCGGCGCACGTTCCTTCCGTCGACACCATGCATGCCCCGACCGGGGTCTCCGGTGTGCACACCGTCCCAAAGAGCGGGCATTCTCTCGGGTGTAGCAGTCCGCGCAGCACCTCACCACAGCGGCAGCTGGGATGCACCACCGTCTGCTCCGGCTCCACAATGATGTTGGCCTCAGCCTGGTGGGCCGCGTATTCCGCCCGAATTGCCAGCCCGCTCCCTGCGATCATTCCGAGCCCCCGCCACTCGGCATCGCACGGCTGGAACACGCGCTCAAGCAAGGCCAGAGCTCGCGGGTTGCCCTCCTCGCGCACCACACGCGTGTACTGCACCTCGATTGCCGCTCTTCCCTCAGCCACCTGTTCCACCAGCATCAGGATGCCCTGCAGGATGTCCAGCGGTTCAAAGCCCGCGATCACACCCGCCATGCCGTGCTTGGCTGCCAAGAACTGGTAGGGAACCACCCCGATGATGGCGCTCACGTGCGCCGGCAGGATAAAACCTTTCAGGCCCAGTCGCGCGTCAGCAGTGAGCGCAGCAAGCGCGGGGGGCATAACCTTGTGCGCGGAACTGACAAAGAAGTTGTCCACGCCCTTTGCAGCAGCCAGCTCGATGGCCGCAGCGACGGTGGGAGCAGTGGTCTCAAATCCGACTCCGAGGAAAACGACTTTTCGGCCAGGGTTCTGAACCGCCACCTCCACTGCATCCAGGGGTGAGTAGACCACGCGCACGTCAGCCCGCCTGCTTTTCTCTAACTCGAGGCTTGAACTGGAACCTGGGACGCGCACCATGTCGCCGAACGTGCACACCGTCACGTCCGGTCTGCGCGCGAAGGCGATGGCCCGATCTATGTAGTCGTTCGGTGTGACGCAAACAGGGCACCCCGGGCCGGATATAAGCACAATGTTCTCCGGCAGAAGCTGCCGTATGCCGTTCCGGTAGATGGCCATGGTGTGCGTGCCACAGACCTCCATGAGGCGCACTTCTGGCAGACCACGAGCCACTTCAGCGATGCGCCTGGCCAGTCCCCGCGCAATGGCGCCATCCCGGAACTCTTCTACAAACTTGACGCCGCTCACCCGCCTTGCACCCCAAATTCCTGCAGCAGACGAATGGTCTCCTGCGCCTCGGCTTCGTCCAGCACCTGAATGGCGAACCCGGCATGGACGATGACATAGTCCCCCACTTGCACGTCTTCAACAAGCTGCAAGCTAATGGAACGTCGGACGCCTGTGATCTCAGCCACAGCCATGTCGCCATTGATCTCGACAACTCGCATCGGCACACCTAAACACATTGCACGCGCCTCACCAATCAGTTTCGCATCAGCACAGTCCAAACCATCCGGTCGGTTACCACTTGCTCTGTCTTGCTGCCACAACGGCCTGTCCCAAGGCGATGCAGCCATCGTTGGGCGGCAGAAGACGGTGCGTCAAAACCTCAAAGCCGCGTGCGGCAAGAAGACGTGGCAAAAGCGTGGACAAGTAAGCGTTTTGGAAGCAACCACCACTCAAGGCCACGGTGCGCACGCCGGTCCGTTCGGCCAAGAGATTGCAGACCTGAACCAATGCCACACACAAGCCGGCATGGAAACGTCGGGAGATCGCCGCTGCTGTCTTCCCCGCCAACACATCCTCCACGGCTGCTCGCACCAGCGGTCGGTAGTCGAGCTCAAGCCCGTCTGCCGTCTCGACCACCGCAAGCGCGTAGCAGTCATCGGGTACACTTGCCCCAGCCGTGTCCATCTCCGTGGGCCAGGTACCCTGATACATCGCCATCTCCCATTCCATCGCCGCCTGCCCCTCGAAGGAGACCACCCTCCTTCCGCCTGCGATGGCTGCCACACCGTCGAACAGCCGGCCACAGCTGGTGGTGACTGGCGCATTTACTCCCGCCTTCATTGCCTCCAGTAGTGTACGGCAGGCGGACTGGGGAACTTCTCGGAACAGAGGGAGATCGAGCGTGTGCGCCTCCTCGCCGATGGCATCGTGGAGGTAGGCTAAGGCCATGCGCCACGGCTCGCGAATCGCTCTCTCGCTTCCTGGCATACGAATTGGCCGCATGTGACCCAAACGGGCAAAACGCCCGAGGTCTGCCAGCAGAAACTCGCCGCCCCAAATCGTGCCGTCGCTCCCGTAGCCAGTCCCATCCAGGGCAAGTCCGATCACCGGGCCGGCGCAGCGGTTCTCCGCAAGACACGCGGCGATGTGAGCGTGATGATGTTGAACGCCGACCAGCTTCACATTGGTCTGCTCAAGGGCCCAACGCGTCGACAGATATCGCGGGTGCAGGTCGTAGCCGATGATTTCCGGCTTCAGCTGGAGGATGCTCTCCAAGTGGGCAATCGCCTCTTCGAAAAATTGCATCGTCTCGGCGTTTTCGAGGTCGCCAATGTGCTGGCTGAGAAAAGCGTGGCGCCCGCGCACCAGGCAGACGGTGTTCTTGAGCTCGGCACCGCAACCGAGGACTGGCGGGCACTCATGGTCGAGAATCACCGGCAGGGGCACAAAGCCACGCGAACGACGCACGTGCAGCGCGCGGCCATCGAGGACGCGGAGGACTGAATCGTCGCTGCGCACCAGAATGTCGCGGTCGTGGACCAAGAAGTAGTCCGCTATGCCACGCAAACGACGCACCGCTTCGCCATTTTCCTTGGCAATGGGCTCCTCGGATAGATTGCCGCTGGTCATGACCAAAGCAAGAAAATGACCACGCAACAACAGATGATGCAGGGGCGTGTAGGGCAGCATCACGCCGACGAAGGCGTTGCCGGGTGCCACTGCCTCGGCGATGGGACAAGGTTCTCTCTTTCTGAGCAGGACAATGGGCCTTTCCCGCGACTCCAACAGCTCTTGCTCGGCACGGCTAACGAGGGCGAACTGCTGCACCGCCGCCAGGTCAGGCGACATCACGGCCAGCGGCTTTTCCTCGCGGTGCTTGCGCGCACGCAACCTGGCCACCGCCTCGTGATTGGTGGCATCCACCGCCAAGTGAAAGCCCCCCAGTCCCTTGACCGCCACCACGAAGCCGGCCCGCAATAGTTCAACCGCTGCAACAAGCACGTCGGGAGTGTCTACGGTTCGGCCGTCTGCATCAAGCAGCAAGAGGCGAGGGCCGCACACAGGACAGGCATTCGGCTGCGCATGGAAGCGCCGATCCAGCGGATCATCGTACTCCCTCTGGCAGTCCGGACACATGGTGAAACGCGCCATGCTGGTGTTCGAACGGTCGTAGGGGACATCGCCGGTGATCGTGAAGCGCGGGCCACAGTTGGTGCAATTGATGAATGGGTAGCGGTAGCGACGGTCGGCGGGATCGAAGAGCTCGCGCAAGCAGTCGTCGCACGTGGCCACGTCCGGCGAGATGAGGACCGAGCGCTCGATATCCGCTTCGCTGGCGATGATGGCAAAGCGATCAAAGCTGGTCGGTGGCAGTGGCTCCACGGTCATTTCCGTAATCTTGGCCAGCGGTGGCGGCGACTGCCTTATCTGCTCCACGAAGGCCGCAAGACTGCCATTGTCGCCCTGAGCATCCACCAGCACACCGTGTGCATCGTTGCGCACCGTGCCCAGGATGTGGTATTCATTCGCCAGGCGGTAGAGAAAAGGGCGAAACCCCACGCCCTGCACTACGCCGGCAATTCGTATTCGCGCCCGTTTCACTTGCGCCTTCTCGCCATCTACCCGTCCGGGTCAAGCCACTCGAAGCATTCTGCCTTGCGACTATGTCCGCCTGCCCTTGCAGACAAGGGCCCCCAACGCAACCGACATCAGTTTCGCATCGGCAGTATCCGAGCGCGAAGGGATGAGCACCGGAGCCTTCGCGCCCACGATCACATGCGCCAGCCGAAACCCGGCAAAGTACGTGGTGCTCTTGGCGAGCATGTTGGCCGCCTCGATGCCCGGACACACCAAAATATCCGCTTTCCCCGCCACCTCCGAGGAGATACCCTTAATCCGAGCAGCCTCCTCGCTCACGGCGTTGTCCAGGGCCAAAGGGCCATCGACGATGCAGCCCTTGATTTGGCCCCTTTGCCACATTTTGGTGATGATCGCCGCATCGACAGTAGAGGGCAACCCCGGAACCACAGTCTCTACCGCTGAAAGGAGCGCCACACGCGGCCTACTCATGCCGAGCGCATGGGCAACCTCGACAGCGTTCTGAATGATTTCCACCTTCTGATTAATGTCCGGGGCGAGCGTTACGCCGCCGTCGGTGATCATCAGCAGCTTATTGCCTGTGCGGCGCGGGTCTTCACACAAGAAGACGTCGCTCAGCAGACGGCCGGTACGCAACCCTGAGTCAGCGTCCAACACCGCTTTCAGCAGGGTCGCTGTCTTTGTCTTTCCCTTGAGAAGGATGTCGGCTTCCCCTTGCCGAACTGCTGCCACCGCCGCGCGCACCGCCTCTCCCTCATCGACGCAGGGACGAAGCGTCATGCTCTGAGGGAAAGGCCCACCGATCGTGTCCCACACTCTGCGGATCTCAGCCTCCGGCCCGAAAAGCAGGGCTTCGGCCAGTCCAACGCGGTCTGCTTCGTACAACGCCGAGAGCGCAGCTTCGTCCTCCGCCGCAGCGACTGCCACTCTCACTTTTCCCGCCGCCTTGGCAGCCTCCAGCAGTTCATCCAGAGACTTGATCTCCCTTTCCGGCATGCAGCGTTCTCCTGTCTACCTCGTTTCCACCGCCACGCCTCGATGGATTCTGATCACGGCGACTGCCAGCAAAAGACAGTAGCCTACCCAGAGCACCAACAGAAAGGAGCCAGAAAACAGGCCCGCCAGCAACACGACGCTCAAGACCACGGTGAAAGGAGTGAGCGCGTACACCGCCACGGCAAATGCGTCTTTGAGGCGCAGGGGGCCATGCCGTAGGGCATCCAGAAGAAGGACGTATCCCGCACCCAAGAGGGCGGCAATGAACCCCAGGACCAGGAACGCCACTGCTCCGCCCACCGCGAGCACTGCAATGCCCACCGTCAGCACCTGATTCAAGAGCGTCGGTGCGTTCTTTGGCGTGATGATGAGGGGCACCGAAGAACGGAGTGAATCAAACGCATAGCGGCGGACTCCGTGGCGGGTCTTCACCTCGACGCCCCTGTTCGTCACAAGCACGCTGGCAGCAGGAAGATCTTCCACCGTGGCAAAGGCACCTGTAGTGTCGACTACCACCTGCACCCCATTGTCAAGTTCTA
>JACIZP010000264.1 GCA_014359355.1 Calditrichota bacterium
AAAATGGAGCATGACATTCGCGCACCAGTCAGCGGCACAGTGAGTAGGCTCAACTATAGCCAAGAAGCACTTGTGGATGCAGGACAGCCCCTGCTTGAGATCGAGCCAGATGAGGTTGAGAGCAACGCTTGACCGTCAGAGTCAACTTTGGGTAGTAAAGCAAACGCCAGGCATAAGGAGCGCAGCCATGAGCAGTAACGACGCAGGCCCCAAGTGGATTGAACGGACCGTCGCGGAAAACGTGGCCTTAGTGAGAATTAACAGACCGGAAAGCCTAAACGCACTGAACAGCGTCGTTCTGCGCGAGTTGAGTGAGGTTTTCAGTCAAGTTGCCGCTAACCAGACGGTCCGGGCAGTGGTTCTCACTGGCGAGGGAAAGGCCTTCGTGGCTGGCGCCGACATAGCCGAACTGAAGAGTCTGTCGCCGGAGCAAGCACGGGCATTTGCGGCTTTTGGCCAGCAGCTTTTCCGCAAGATCGAGACGATGGACACCCCAGTAATTGCCGCCGTCAACGGCTTTGCTCTCGGCGGCGGCTGCGAGTTAGCGATGGCCTGCGATGTTCGCATCGCCTCGGATCGAGCCAAGTTCGGGCAACCTGAGGTCAACCTGGGGCTCATTCCCGGCTTCGCCGGCACCCAGCGCCTTCCCCGGTTGGTTGGACCAGGGCGGGCCAAACTGCTCATACTTTCAGGAGAGCTCATCGACGCGCAGACCGCTCTGGATATCGGCTTAGTGGACAAAGTCGTCCCGCATGATGAGCTGCTCTCTGTGGCGATGGATTTGGCGCGTACCATCGCCAGCAAGGGCCCGCTGGCTGTACGGTGGGCAAAACGGGTCATCACCAGAGGCGTGGATCTCGACCTGGACGCAGGGAGCAGCCTGGAGAATGAGGCGTTCATGCAAACTTTTCTCACCGGCGAAGCCTACGAAGGGCTTGCCGCTTTTCTTGAGAAGCGGGCGCCGGTGTGGAAGCAAAGCTGACCCGGCACGCCTCTTGGCCTCTTGTGCAGGCGATTCGCCCCCAAGAAGGTAAGAATCTGTTAGCCGCCAAATCGGACGAGTTTTCTCGGCTTGCCGAGCCAGAAGCCCGGCCACGGCCACGACCCCACCCGCAGGCTAAACGCAACGTCCGGCTCCACCCTACCCCTCTGCCCGGACTGTCGTGTTTGTTACTCGGCAGGGGCGAAGATGAAGACTGTGACTGTCTTGTCGTTCCCCCCCATGTTGATGCTCATGCCATACCGGCGCCCTGAGCGAAGTTTCACTTGGCACTGCCCGGCGTTGTTGGTCAGTTGACGCCAGAGATCTACCACCTGTCGTACGCCCGTACCCCCGGTGTAGTGGCCAAAGCCGATGAGCCCCCCGGTGGTGTTGCAGGCAACGGTGCCGCCGAGGCGCGTTTCGCCGCCGGCGACGAAGTCAGGCGCTTCCCCTGGTCCCACGAATCCCGCGGCCTCCAGGGAAAGGAGGCCGCTGATGGTGAAGCAGTCATGGACTTCACACACACCGATGTCGCTGGCCTGGAGCCCGGCCATCCTATAGGCCTTTTCAACGGCAGCCCGGGTGGTGGTCAGTTCTGTCAACTCTGGCGGCGCAGCGGTGATGTCGTTCTCAGCCACACCCATGCCAAGCAGTCGCACGGCCTGCGCGCGCGGGATGCCCAGTCGGGCCAAACCTTCCTCGGAGGCGAGCACAATGGCCGAGGCACCATCGGAGACTTTGGAACAGTCGTAGATGTTTAGGTTGGGCAGGAAAGCTTTGGGATTGGGAGGGGTCATGCCCAGAGCGAAAAGGTCTTCGGCTCGGTTGTGGTACTCCTGGGCCTTCGGCTCGCGCCGCGCATTCTCGACGGCCTGCGCATACCACATGGCCATGGCTCGCCTGGTGCGTTCTTGCCCGAAGCGGGCAAAGTAGGCGGCGGCGCGTTCGTCGAACTTTGCCGGAAAGAAGAACGCATGCCCCGCCTTTCGCTCGCCCGCATAGTGGGCTGCCCCGGCCAGGATGTCCGACCCGTACACCGCCTTGACCGTGTTCTGTACCTCGACACCGATCACCAAGACAACCTCGGCAGTCTCCGCCAAGATGCTCTTGATACCGGTGTACACCGCCAAGCCTCCCGAGGCGCACGCTCCTTCGGTGCGCGTACACGGCTTGAAACGCAGCGCTTCGTCAACCGCGGGCAGGAAAGCCGCCAAGTGCCCCTGGCGGCAGAAGCGGGCTGCCATGAAGTTACCAATAACTGCCTCATCGATGAACTCGGCTGAGCCAATCTGTTGGATGGCCCCGCGCCCGGCCTCCAGGATATAGTGCTCAATGCCCGGACGTGGCTTTTTGGGATGGAATTCGTTTCGACCGGGTCCCATCGAGATCGTGTTGTATCCAGCTGTTGCGAACACCGCCCTCCTGAGCTTGTTCATGCCTCCCTCCTTTTGTCGCCTGGGCATCGCTTTCTTGTGAAGCGTCAGCCTTGTTACCTCGCCACTGGCCATCGACTAGTTGTCTTACCCGGTTCTCGCAATTCGCCCCACCTCGACGGTCGGAGCTCTCTCGAGACAGGCGCCACCATTGCCCTGAAGCTCCGCGAGCCCCGTCCGCAGATGGCACTTCTTCGCCGGCCCACCTCACGCTGTGGCTCTCGCCGCCGCTCATGTGCCTCAATGCGAGCCTCACACGAAGTCGTTGATTGGACCGTACAGGTGGTAGAAACCGTTCATCAAGACGCCGTTCACGTCGTCAGCGCAATTAGCCACACCGGTGTTCACGAGCATCTGCCCCACCGCCTTCGAATGACGGAGGTACTTCTCTGCAAGTTGCGCGCCCAAGGTACCGGAGGCAAACAGCGCGGCGAAGAACTGGCGCAGGTATTCCTCCCTCTTCGGGGCGCCGAGGAGCTCCTTCCACGGCCGGTAGCCCTCGGGGTAAGGACCAAGTCTTGCGTCCAATTCACCTGTCCATCCCTTTGGGTCAAAGGCGCGGTATTCGCCCCTCTCCAAGTCGAAGATGGCCACTGGTCGTCCTTTCTCGTACTTCATGATGCCATCCTTCTGGCTACCGTCGCTGCGCTGGCCGCCGATAATGCCAAGCTGGAAGAACCGATCGATAAGGTCGCTCTGTAGCTCCTCGCCCTCAATATGCTCATTCATTACCTTGAGCAGGTAGTAGAACACGTCCACGCCCACATAGTCAATCAGCTGAAAAATCCCCATGGGCCGGAGTAGAAGGTCTTGCGTCACCTTGTTCATCAGGTACATACCACCTGCCAGCGTAAACTCCCTACCCAGGCGTTCAGCTTCTTGGCAGGCATAGAGGCCGTCGCGCGAAAAATGGCCGTTGCCAATGAAACCGGCAATGTCATTGGCCGGAAAGAGCTTTTTCCCCAGCCGTGCCCCGAGCTCGGCGGCCACCTCTGGCAGTTCCGGAACGACGCCGGCCGGGCTGATTACCTCGACCAGCTTCTGCACCACGGGAGGATTGTAGAAGTGATAGCCGATCAGCCGCCCGCCCAGACCAGCCTCCCGGTCCAGAAGGCCGATGGGAATTGACGAGGTGTTGGTGAAAAAGAATGTGTCCTCCGCGCACAACTCGCGGAGCGAGCGTAGCAGTCCCACCTTCGTGGTCTTGTCCTCGATGACGGCCTCAAAGACCATGTGCGCCCGCTTGGCGGCTGCCAGTTCTGTGCCTGGCCACAAAATGCCAAGGGCAGTTTCCACAAACTCTCCGATCACCTCATAGTTTTCCACGAGGTCTTCGCGGTCAGCGTAGAGCTCGCGGACAGCAACGATCGACTTTTCCGCCGCCTTGGTTGCCTGCGCCTTCACGTAGGCGCGCAGGCCGTCCAGTGCGGCCTCGTTGACATCGATGCAGTGCAGCTGGTAGACCTTGTGGCGGTTTTCCCTCTTAGCGCGCAGCTTGGCCATCTCTATCGCCAGCAGCGCCACGATACCAGTCCCCATCTTGCCTGCCGCACCGATCACGGCAACGTTCTGCAACCTTTCGTCGAGCGTCATGCCGGCTTCCTCCCGATTGCTCACAAGGCAGTTCTATGACGGCCTCGAATCAGTGTCTGCCGCCTGCACCACAGGGACAAACCGGTATTTGTCACCTGCTCTCTCTATGTGCCCAGCGCGGACCGCACAGTCGTGCTCAAGGCAAACCAGCCAATTTCTTTCAATGGCGCGTTGGTAAAGTTCACGCCGCTTGTCCATGACGGCCACCGGATATAGGTCAAAGCCCATAGTGTAGGCGATGGGCAGGTGAGACACCGCGGGGAGAATGCCGCCCAAGTAGGCCGCCACCTCCCCTTTGGACTCGATAAGCACAATCTGATGGCACCGCGTATGTCCGCCGGTTACCTCGACCCGCACGCCTTCTACGATGCGCGAAGAGCCCGTAACAAACTGCACGAGGCCTGCTGCAGCGAGCGGTACAAAATCGGCGGCCACGTAGGCGGCACGCGCACGTTCGTTTGGGTGGAGAGCATCTTCCCACTCCCCTCTCTGGAAAAAGTGCCGCGCATTGGGGAATACAGGTACGGCGTTTCCGTGGGCATCCATTGCAGTGCACGCCCCCACATGGTCGAAGTGGAGGTGCGTCGCCACGACGATGTCGATCTCCTCGACTCTGTATCCATAGGCCGTCAGCGACTCCTGCAGTGACGGGGTCCGCTCAATCCGGTAGATCGAGCGCAGCCGCTCGTCCCACTTGTCTCCCAGACCTGGGTCGATGAGAACCAGATGCTCGCGCGTCCGCACGAGAAGAGGGTTGATACTCAGGCGCACGCGATTGTTTTCGTCGGCGTACACCAGTTTTTGCCACAGTACCTTCGGGACAACGCCAAAATAGCCTCCCCCGTCGAGCCAAAAGGCACCATCCCTGAGAAAGCACAGTTCGAACTCACCGACCAGGTAGCGCATTGTCTCTCCCTGTGACAGGATGAGTGGGCCTGGCCGCCGGCCGCAAAGGCAACGGATACCTCAGCGACTTCGCTTACAGTGCCTCCAAGAGCAACTCGCTTACCGCCTTCACCTGCAAGGGCAGATTGAGCACCTTTGCGGCATCCTCGAACATTCGCAGACAATAAGGGCAGGCGATGGCAAGGGTGTCTGCCCCGGTGCGCGCGGCCTGTAACAGCCGCGCATTGGTGACGCGTTCCTCCACTGGCCAATCCAGCCAGAGACCACCGCCACCCCCACCACAACAGATGCTCTGATCGCGGGAAAAGTTCTCCATTTCCACCAAGCGCAGTCCGGGAATGCTCCGCAAGACCAGGCGTGGTTCCTCATAAATGCCCTGCTTACGCCCCAGGAGACAAGGGTCATGGTAGGTCACAAGCCTGGGCAGTGGCTTTTGGGGCACAATTCTCCCCTCGCGCATGAGATGGGCGAACAGCTGCGTTTCGTGCACCACCTCAAGGCCACGTTCCCACTCGGCATAGTCCCCCGAAAATGCTGCCAGGCAGTGAGGCGAGGTGACGACAATACGCCTTACCCCTGCCGCACGAAAGGCGGCAATGTTGGCCTTGGCCAGCTCCAAAAAGAGTTTTTCTGCGCCAACCTTACGCAGGCTTTCGCCGCAACATGCCTCATGCTGGCCAAGGATGCCGAAGGAAATGCCGGCCCGCCGGAGGATGCTGGCAGTGGCTCTCGCCATGGACTGCGCGCGTTGATCGTATGCAGGCAGGCAACATGAGAAATACAACCATTCCATTTCGGAGGAAAAGGTGGGTATATCGAGCCCCTGCGCCCACTGGTCCCTTCGTTCTCGCGGTTCGCCAAGAGGGTTGCCACTGCTTCGCACCTTGCTCACCGCGGCCTTTATCTCCTGGGGCACGCTCCCAAAGTCGCTCAATACGCGCCGCACGGCACGCAGCACCACTGGCATGTCCAAACCCCGTGGGCAGGTCTTCCGACATGCCTCGCAACCGAGGCAACGGAAGATGTCCACTACCTCTGCAGCCAGTTCTTCCTTGTTCTCGGTGGCAGTGACGGACCCCAGCTTTACCGCTTGCGGATAGCGATAGACTGGGTAGTTGGTTACCCGAACCGCAAACCAGGGACAAGCGCTCATGCACTTGCCGCACTGATAGCACTTGTAAACGTCCTGCCCACCTTGCTCCAGGATGGCCTCGCGAATCTCCGGAATCGGAACGATAGGTCTTGGCATGCGTTCTAAGGCTCCATACGCGGCTCTACTGCCGGCTATTCAGCCTGTGCCGCCTTCAACGCGGCCGTCAACGCAGGCAGCACCTTGAACAGGTCATCGACGACACCAAAATCCGCCACGCCGAAAATTGGCGCATTCGG
>JACIZP010000265.1 GCA_014359355.1 Calditrichota bacterium
TCCTACATTGCCGAATTTACCCCGATCATCGGCGCGGAGGTGGTGGACGCAGAGGGCAACATCCGCCACATCTTCAGCGACGGGTATGCCGATGCCAGTCGCAACGACAGGTCGCCTCTGGGCTACCAATGGGGGTTTGAGCCGCTCCCTGGGTATGCCGACCCGACCCAAAGCAACGTGGCGATGAGCGATGCGCTAGACAACGACGGTGACGGCAAACCGGACAGCTGGCCTTGGGTGTGGCCGGATCGACCGGAGTGGGTGAATCCTGTGACCCGTGTGCCCCTGTGGAATGGCCAGTACGGTGCCTATGCCCGCGCCGACCAGGAGTCGTATTTTGTGATGAATGACTATGTCAATGACGAGTTCAAATTCTATCCTGACCCCTTTGACTCCACCAAGCGGGGCTTGGCCATTGAGGTGCAAGTACGCGGTTACCAGTGGGCCCATCCTGCGGCCGAGGACATTCTCATCTGGACCTATTGGGTGAGAAACACTGGATTGACCGAGTACCAGAAGATGGTCTTTGGCATGTACGGCGACGCGGACGTGGGTGACGACGGTGACCAGCGCGACGACGATAGCTGGTTCGATCGCCAGGACGATATCGTCTATCAGTATGACCACGACAACGTTGGCGCCTGGGGAGGCCCAGTGGCCTATTTCGGCTTCAAGTACTTAGAGTCACCCGGCGACCCCTTCGACGGGATCGACAACGACGGCGACGGGATGGTCGACGAAAGCCAGGACGACGGCATCGATAACGACGGCGACTGGGACCCGGAGACCGACGACATCGGCAGCGATGGAGTGGGGCCGCTGATGCCCGAGTACATGGGAACGGATGCCGACGGCACGGAAGGCAATGGCAAGCCCGACCCCGGAGAGCCGAACTTTGAGTACACCGACAACGACGAAGCCGACCAGATCGGATTGACCAGTTTCGATTCCAAGGACTGGCGCAAAGGCCTCAACCTGGCCAACGACGAGGAGATGTGGCAGCTCACCACTCCGGGTCACTTCATCGATAACCCGGAGCAGACTACCGACATCACGTTCCTCTACGGCTCCGGCTACTTCCCGCTCAAGCCAGGCCGCATGCGGAAGTTCGCCATTGCGATGCTCTTTGGCGAGGATCAGGAGGATATTTTCCGCAATGCGCGCATCATGCAGATTATTTACGATCGGGACTATAACTTCACCAAGCCGCCGCTTAAGCCGAAGGTGACCGCAGTGCCCGGCGACCACAAGGTCACGCTCTACTGGGACAGGGCGGCAGAGAAGTCCTGGGACCCGATTTATGGCTTTGACTTTGAGGGCTATCGCATTTACCGCAGTACCGACCCAGGTTTTCTGGAGTCGTACACCATCACCGACGCCTACGGCAACCCCACTTTCAACAAGCCGGTGGCCATCATCGACCTCAAGGACGGGCTGAAAGGGCCGCACCCGGTGGCCTTCAACGGCGTGCAGATGAACATGGGCAACGACAGTGGCCTACTACACTTCTGGACGGACACGGACGTTGAGAACGGCCAGACCTATTACTACGCCGTTTGCTCGTTCGACAAGGGCTACTATGCGGATTTCTATGAACGCGGCATTAGTCCCATCCCCCATCTGCCGGATATGGCCCCGGCCGAGTGCTCCAAGCGCATCCGCACTGACGCGGCAGGCAGGGTGTTGAGCACCGACCTCAACACCGTGGTGGTGCGGCCGAATGCCCCAGCAGCCGGCTACAAAGAGGCCCCGCGGCTGTCGACGAAGGCAGGCTCGCTGCAGCACGTCAGCGGTTTTGCCACAGGTGCCATCGAGATCGTGCCCGTGGACCCCATGCGCGTCCCGGACGGGCGGCGCTATGCGGTGAGCTTCAAGGACGACTATCCCAAGGGTTCCGATACCACCAAGACCTTTTCCGTCATGGACCTGACACGACGCACCGCTCGCTTCGTGGCAGACACCGGCTGGGTGGCCTTGGCCGCAGCGCCGCTGGTGGCGGACTCGCTTGTGGTCATGCCCGCAGGCGGTGGGCGGATCTTGGTGCCCGGCGTGGACTATCGCCTGGACGCCAGAAACGGGATGATTGCCATGATTACGGGCGGCGGGATGGCGAAAGGTCAGGAGTACGAGTACTCGTACCTCTACTACCCCGTGTTCCGAAGCCCCTATGTCCAGGGGCAGCTGGACAACCCCATCTTTGACGGACTGCGAATGGTGGTGCAAGACCAACCACTGGCCATTGACCTTGAGAATAGCGGTTGGATCAAGGGAGACTGCAACTACACCCACACCGTTCGCCTCTACACCGGCGGCAAGCTGTACGAGAGCGACTTTGAGTTCCGGTTCGAGGGCCGGATCGGTGAACGGGTGCGCGACGGCCAGATCTTTGCGGGCACGCATGCGCCATTTGTGATTTGGAACGTGTGCGAGCAGCGCGAGGCGCGCTTCGTGCTGATGGACAAGGACGGCAACAAGTACTGGAACCCTGGCGAATCGATCGTGTTGATGCCGGCCCCCACTGGCACTGCCGTCACCTATGAGGTCATCCTCAACAAACCGGACTCGATGCTCGTGGACTCGACGCTGCTGCGTGTGGATGTCCAGTACATCCACACCACCATAGGGGGCATTGACACGGTGATCGCCCTCAGGGATAGCGTCTGGGCCTACGACACGACCTTTGTGCAAATCAACCACCCGGAGCCTGGCGATGTGTGGCTCTTGCACACTACCAAGCCTTTCCGCTCGCAGGACGCCTACCAGTTCACCGCCGAGGGGAGCAAACTGGAGCTGCCGAAGGCGAAGGCAAAGGTCGACAGTCTGCTCAGCCGCATCGCGGTGGTGCCGAACCCGTACGTGGTGACGGCTTCCTGGGAGCCGCAGCATTTCTACCAGTCAGGACGGGGCGAGCGGAAGATCGACTTCATCCACCTGCCTCCCAAATGTACCATAAAAATCTTCACCACGCGAGGTTACTTGGTGAAAGAGATCCATCATGACACCACCATCGACAATGGCGCCGAGTCGTGGAACATGCTCTCCAAAGACGGCATGGAAATCGCCTATGGGATCTACATCTACCACATCGAAGCACCCGGCTTAGGGAGCACCATTGGCAAGTTCGCGGTCATCAAGTAAGCAGGGAGACTACGCAGCTATGCGACGAGTAAACGTTCTTTGGGTAGTGCTCGCGCTGGCAGTGTGCGGCACTGCTGAGGGCCAGTTCGTAGAAAACGTCTCCAAAGTCGGCACGACGAGTGCCTGCTTCTTGGAAATAGAGGTGGGAGCACGGGCGTTGGCCATGGGCGGAGCATTTGTGGCCACGGCCAACGACGCCAGCGCGCTCTACTGGAATCCCGCGGGCCTGGCGCGCCTGTCGCGCAACGAGGTGCACCTGGGGCACACGGAATGGCTGGCGGACATGAACTATGACTTTGCTGGCGTTGCCTTGCCCTTGGGCGCATTCGGCACGTTGGGCGCAAGCTTCTGCGCCCTCGGCATGGACGAGATGGAAGTACGCACCGTGTTCTACCCGGAGGGCACTGGCGAGCGGTTCGGGGCAAGCGACGCGGCGTTGGGCGTCTCCTACGCGCGCGCCCTTACCGACCGCTTCTCCATCGGCTTTACCGGCAAATACATCCAGCAGAAGATATGGCACATGAGCGCCTCCAGCTTTGCCATCGATGTGGGCACGCTGTTCATCACGCAGCTAAAGGGGATGCGCATCGGTGCGAGCATCTCCAACTTTGGTGGCAAGATGCGCTTGGAAGGGAAGGACACGCAGGTGAACCACGACATCGACCCGTCCAAGTATGGCAACAACGACAAGATCATCGCGCATCTGGCCACCGACAAGTGGTCGTTGCCGCTCATCTTCCGGGCTGGGGTGGCCATGGAGCTTCTCAACTCCGCCCACAACCGTTTGACCGTGGCGATTGATGCCATTCATCCCAACAACAACACCGAGTACCTGAATGTGGGCACTGAGTATGCGTTCAACGAGAACGTGTTCTTGCGGGCCGGCTACAAGTCCCTTTTCCTGCGGGATGGCGAGGAGGGGCTGTCGCTCGGCGGCGGCCTTGCCTACGAGCTGCTGGGCCGCGTGCGCTTAAAGTTGGACTATGCCTACCTGGACTTTGGCATTCTGGACAATGTGCAACGATTCAGCATAGGCCTGGAGTTTTAGCGAACCGTCGTGGGTTCCTGCTGCAGGGGAAGTGAGTAGTCCCGGCGGGCGCAACTGCGCCTTGGCCGTTCGTCGGCGGCCATCCTGGGGCGTGAGGAAAATGAAAAGCCCTGCCTGTTCAGGCAGGGCTTGAGTTTTTGCAATCTCCGCCAATCAAGGTTGGGGCGGAGGCTCAGTCTTCTTCGTCTCGGGCAGTTCCTCCCGGAGTTTCTGGAGCTCTTCCCGTCGCTTGGCCTGATCTTCCAGGATTTTCCGCAAACGCTCCAGTTCCCGTTCTGCCTTGCGTCGCTCCTCTTTGATGCGTTCCAACTCTTGCTCGGCGGTCTCTGTCTGGCGTCGCTCGCGAATGATCTGTTCAAAGAGCTCGCGCCGGGTGTCTGCCTTCTGCAGCAGGAGGTCCCGTTCGGTCATGCGGTATACCGAGGTGGGGAGCAACACCAGCTTCACGCCCACGTTGACGCGCCAGGTGGGATAGTTGGGGATGTTTTCATCTTTGAACGGGCCAATGGGAGCATAGCCGGTCCCGTACATGGTCTCGTCTTTGTCGGCGGTGAGGCGATAGTCAAGCGCGAAGAGGAATGAGACCCAGCGCGCCGGCTTGTAGGCCACTGACGGGCAGATATAGAGGTAGTTCTCTCGCGCGTAGGCGCTGGCCGGCGGTTTCTGGATGAAGGAGTTGCCATAGAACTCAAGACCATAGTCGAACTCCCTGGTCGGCAGCTTGAGGCCCAGGCCGTACAGGAATTCCTGCGTCGGACTTTTTACCTTGAGGTTACCGATCTTCTTCGGCCACTCCGTCAACTCCTCCCCAACGTCGTTGTAGTTGAGGTAGCCGAGATTGAGATGCAAGCTGACGTCCTCGTCTGGGTAGAGGGGGTCTAACGCATAGCTCATCATGCCCGTAAAGCCCCAGGCGAATTTCCCTGCAGAATAGGGTTCGAAGGCGAGATTGTGGTACTTAGCAGTGGGAAAGCGGCCATTTGCGGCTAAGCCAAAGGAGAGCGCGCTGGTTTTGGAGCCTAAGCCACCCAGTTTGACGGTGGCAAAGAGGTCATCGAGGAGGTTGTACCCGGGGCTGACCTTGTGGTTGTCCTGGTAGACTACCTGGGTGAGGCCCAACTCGAAACGGCGGTTCAAGCCGTAGGAGAGGTTCACCAGGCCGACAACGTCCCAGTAAGCCACCGAAGTCAGGGGGTCAACCTCGCCTACCTTGCCGAAAAAGTCGGAGTGGGCGTAGAGCGTCAAGTGGCGTGGTTCCATGGACCAGGCGGGTCGCACGTGGAGCAGGCCTCTGCCCCCGTTCAACCAGCCGTGTGCCCAGCTCGTCGAGCAGGCGGCTACCATTGCCACCATCAGAACCAGCAACATGAGCTTTTTCATGATCTGGCCTCCGAAATGTGCGTCAAGTCGCCAACTTGTGAAGTTAATATACACCTTTTTCGTTAATTGTCAAGCAGAATTCTTGCCGCAGAGGACATTTTGCTGCTCATGGGCTGGCGGTGAACCGGCTCCAGGCCGACTCTGAGCCAGAATTGCGCTCGACGCCTACCACATCCACGCGCCAGCGGTACTGCCGCCCCGAAACCAGCGCGGGAGCTGCCGCTGCGCCGTCCCAGTTGTAGGTCACCACCTCCTCTTGGCCTTGGTAGCTGGAAGGGACCAGGCTAAACCATACCTTGCTTCCGTCGCTCAAATCGAACAACTTGAGCACGTACTGCGCAGGATAGTCCTGCACATGCCAACGGAAGACCGGCGTGAGCCCCGCACTGCAGTGAAGATTGAATGCCTTGGGCACGAGCATGTAGTCCACCGTGTCAGAAGGGGCGCTCTCGCGACCGGAGTAGTCTACGGCCGTCATGAAGTAGAAGTAGCGCGTCCCGATTTCGATCCCTGCCGCGTCCACATATGTGCTATCCTGGGCTTTAAAGGATTTGAGCAGGAGGAAGGGGCCTGAGCGTCCGGTGCGACGGTACAGACGGAAGCCGGCGACCTCCTCGCCCTCCGGCGCCAACCAGTCCAGCTGGATGGCATCGGCTTCGGGTACGGCGTCGATGCCTTTCTCGACCACCGCCAACTCATCCGGCGGAGGCAAGAGGATCGGCGCCGCTGGCCCACGCTCCTCTGTCACATTCTTGCTGCACAAAAGGAAAAAGCTGCCGAGGGCCAGAATGGCAGTCCTGGTCTTCATCGTTGCCCCTTTCTGCCAATGACCAGCGACCCACTGACACGATGCACGTTGCCAAGGTCGCCGCTGACGAAACCATAGTCGACGGTGAGGCGCCAGAAGTCGAACCCGGCTCCGGCAGTGAACTTGCCGTTATCCACGCCTAGGCGCAGGGCGAGCCACGGGAGCTGATACTCCAAGCCCCAATGGTTGCTCTCTGCTGGGCGCTCCTTCCTGCTCCAGCACACCAGGAGGGTTGTCTTGCGCCACGGTACTGGCTGGGAGTAGGCCAAGCCGAGGCGCACATCTTGCGCGATGCGGTCCTGGTGGCGGGTGCTCCAAGTTAGTGCCGTGCCCGCCACGTCGACCAGGGCGAGGCCTGTGGCAAAGGTGCCCACCCACGGTGTGTCGAACAGCGCGCCTACATCCAGCCGTACCATGCTGCCCAGATCCACGCCGAAGCCGCTGGCGCTGAAGCCGTAGACTCGCTGGCGTACCATCCTGAACGAGATGCCGACTGGTATCTCCAGAGAAAGGTCTGTGTACAGCCAGCCGAGGCTTGTCGTCAGGGTGTTCATCTTTGCAAAGGAGAGCACAAGGGCCTCTTCACGGTCGCTGAAATAGCCCAGGGGTTGGCCGTCTGGCCGGAGGGAGGGATCGAGAAGCCGTTGGCCAAAGCTCTCCCCACGCAATTCGGGGAATATGGGGATGTCGTCTACCGCCAGGCGGACGTAGTTGGCTGCTATCGTGGCAGTGCCGTGCAGAGGCAGCGAGACGCCCAGGTGGTTGTACGTCGCCAGAGGGTTGACGATGCTGCCGAAGGCGGATGCGTACATGAAGGCCACTTCTGGAGCTGGTACCCCCGTGAGACCAGAAGGATTCCAGTAGAAGGCAGAACCATCATCAGCGGCAGCCACAAAGGCTCCGCCCATGGCCAGAGCGCGCGCGCCAACGCCAAAGTCCAAGAAGGCTGCCCCGTACTTGCCGGATTGGGCAGCCAACCTCATCGGCAGCAGAAAGAGCACGAGGAGGGCGCCAAGCGCAGTTTTCCCGGCTGCCTTGCTCATCACTCACCGCACCCGCGCAATTGTACCGGTCTGTTCCAAGACCTCATCACCATCCACGCACCGAAGTTTGTAGAAGTAGACTCCGTTGGCCACCTGCTCGCCGTCTTCATCCGTTCCATCCCACGGAATCTCATGGTAGCCGGGCGCCAAGGGATTCTGGCCTTCGCTTGCCTCCGCTACGGAGAAGCGGCGCACGAGGTGCCCAGAAGTTGTGTAGATCGAGAGGGATAGGTCGCTTGCCCACCGGGTGAGCTCGTACACAAAGACCGTCTGGCGTGCGAAGGGGTTGGGATACGTGCCCAGCACCTTCAGGCGGAACGCAGCAGCAACGGTGAGCGCTATGTCGATCGGGCCGGCAATGTTGCCGCTGCAGTCACAGACTTGCACCTGGCACGAGTGGGTTCCGGGAGCAAGCTGCGGGCGGAACGAGACCGGCACGTGGTTGCCGTTGGCCACAGTATCCGGCATGAGCAGACCGCTACCTGCTACCGGCTGCCCGTCGAGCATAATGTTCAGGCTGTGGGGACCCAGTGCCACGCCGTTGGCATCCTGCACGAGGAACGTGATAAGCGGTTGTTCCGCAACGTACGTCCCCTGCACGTGCGCTTGGCCGTCCACGAGGATCTCGATGGTGGGCGGGAGCACGTCGTCTGACTCCATCAAGGCGAGGCGCGCAGGGAGGCTTACCTGGGCCCAGAGCCAACTGCCCTTGCGCAAGGTGGGCATGCGCTCCCACTTGCGTGTCAGGCTCCGGTAGGCGAAAAGAGCGGCCGAGGCAGGAAGGGAATCAGCGGCGAAGCAAATCCCGGCTGTGGCCGGAATCGTCGCAGCATTGCCCATGGTGAAGAGCTCGTAGGCGACCGGTTTGCTTCCGAGCCGCAGCGGGCGAAGATCGGGCTGGTCGAACACCTGCAGGGAGTCAATGGGCCGCCCCTGCACCACCGTGGCAACGGATGAGCTGCCCGGCCCTACCAAAAGCGCAAGGTCGCTGCCAAAGCGAAGCGTGTCGGTTGCTGTGCCCCACGCTGTACTGCCCAAGATAGGGGTGACCGTGAAGCGATCCACTTGGAGAAGGATATCGGCGACGTTGTTGTGCTCGTCGGCTTCCTCGAAACGCTGATCCCCGTCCACCAGCACGCGCACCTGCACCGTACCACTGCCGAAAAAGCCGGGGACGGCAGCCACCGCCCTCTGCCGCGCGGGCACGTCCACGGTCGTGCTGCCAATGTGGAGCCACTCGCCGCTCAGCGAGTCGAGCAGGAAAACGTCCACAAGCACGCCCCTGCACTCGACGTCCCCCGAATTCCAAATGGCTGCCTCCACTTGCGTCATGGTCGTGCCGCTAAGGCGCGTCTCGCTTGGGTCGACAAAAAGCTCCGGCCCCCAGCAGACGGTGTACGAATGGGGCGAGCGCTGCTCGTGCTGTGCCTGGTCACGGGCGACAACGCTGAAACGCACCACGGTACCGCGCGCAAAGGGAGGGATTCTCCGTTCTGCGATGTACTCCGTGCTGCCCAGCGTCATGGGGGTCATGCCCATGGTATCGGCACTGGGCGATTCCAGGAGACAGGTCACCGAAGCAAGCTCGCCCGAGGCGAAGACCCTGGCCCGCACGAGCACGCTATCGGCGGCGCGGGGCGTTTCCGGGGTGGTCCACACCGAGTCGATGAACACCTCGGTGACCGCGAAGGAGGCAGCGCTATGCGCGGTTTGCCGCTGCGCCTCGTCATAGAGATAGGCGCGCACGTGGCCTGCGCCGGCAAAGTCGCTCGGTACAACGAAGCTGCAGCTGAAGGCGCCGTTGCGGACGAAGCTCAGTCGGGTGTCTACGGTCCTCCGCTGCGCATCGGTAAGGTCCACCACCGCGACGCCGGAACTGTGCCACTCTCCCTGGACATGCAGGGAGTCGCCTGCCTTGGCCACGCGGTTCGCAAGTTGCAGAGGACAACTCTGACGAGGCAAGACGGTACGCAGTGCCGGGTCGCCAAGCAAATTGTACTGGCTGACCATGGAGTAGTTCAAGTATCCGGGATATGTGCTCAGATACCGCACCTTGGCCTCGGCAACTACCTCGCCCAGGGTGGTGGCTTCATCGGCGTGCACCAAGGCGTCGATGAATTCTCGCACCAGGTAGTAGTCATTGTAGACCCAACCCAGGCCAGAGGAACCCAAAAGCGCCACAGCGCCTGCGCCTGGCGCCACCAGGAGCTCCTCGCCCAGGGAGCGGCGGGATGGCTCCTCGAATGCCCCCGTGAAGCAGGTCATGCTGGAGACGATGGGATATCGTCCGTTTTGCGGAAGGCGCGCGACGTCCTCCAGTCGAAAGAGAGAATTGTCCGACCACACGGCGCCGCCGCCGTGGCCAAGAAAGTTTGCATAGGCGACGCCCTGGGCCAGATGTTCGATGAGTTGGGTGGTGCCTCCGAAAAAAGGGTCATTGGCGGCGCTGGCCCCAGTGTACAGACGTTCCACCGCAAAAGGGACCGGGATGACTTCTGCCAACAGAGTTTCGCTCTGCTGGCGGAAGATGCTGCCGTTGCCGCCGATGAGGAGGAGTCGATTGCGCCAAGTATCCATTGGGCTGGTGCGCTCGTAGCTGAGGATCTTGTCCACCACCGCGGCGAGCTCATGGCTGTTGCGTATGGGCAGGCGGCCGATAAGCAGGTCCGGTACCTCGTCGTCCCCGTCTATCAGAGCGTACCAGTGGTCGCTGGCGGCCGCCCCCCACTTGATCGTCTGCCTAAGGAACACGGGCACGAGGTTTCCCGCACGGCGGTGCCTGTCCTTGTAGTCCCATGAACCATCCCCCACCAACAGGACGTACCTGAGCGCGGGTGGTTGCCAATAGCGCCAGGCGTAGCTGAGGAATTCCTTCAGGGCATAGGGCGAGGGTATGCCGTAGTTGAATTCGTCATAGACAGCCTGCAATGGCACGATCGCTGTACGAAGGCCCTGGGACTGGCGATGCGCGATGAGCTGCTGCAACGCCGGATCCTGCACAAGGCTATCTGGCGCAATGGCGACATAGTCCGCGCCATTGGCAAAGGAGCGCAGCCAGGTGGGCTCGGCGGGCTCCATCCGCAGGGGTGCCCTTTTCGCCCGGTCTGCTACCGCCACGTAGCGCGCGTTTGAGGAGAAGACCTGGTCCTGAAAGCGCACCTGGTACGACCAACGCTCCTCTTCGTCCTGCACACGCTCCACCGCCGCGCCGATGATCTTGCTTACGCCGAGCTTGTAGATTTCGACATACGGCACGGTAAAGCCGTCTACGCGGAATTCGTACAAACCTGGGGCGGCGTTCTTCGGGAGGGTGAATTCGATTATGTCGTCCTCGGCACGGTAGCGCCGCGCGTAGGAGAGCTCGAACCAGTTCAGAGCGACCAGGTCGACAACCTCCGGCGCCAAATTGTTGATAAGGGTGAGCGTGTTCTCTCCATGTTGCAAACGTTCGGGGGGCACGCCGGCACCAGGCCCACTCCAGACGGCCATCCGGTCTTGACCGATCCATTCAGCCTCGGCGGCGCGGAAGCCGTTTATGAACAGAGAGAGGTTGTGTGCCACGCCGGGAACCGAACTGAGCCCGTGGAGCATGGCGCGCAGCTCTGCCTGCTCGGAAGCCTCCTGGTCAGGCCAAGGCAGGTGGAAACGATATTCCCGCAGAGTACCTGCTTGCAGGCCGCTGTCGAAGAACCAATGGTCACGCAGGGAATCCGCAGGCAACTGGCCGAGGCGATTGTAGCTGTCGTCCCTCTCAATGTGGACGGTGTACCAGTAGGAACGAGGAACGGTGACTGCCCATGGGTCGTTGGTGTTGGAGATTGCTTGCTCTTCAGTCATGCGAATCCCCGGCGGTCCTTCCCATGACAGCCAGTAGGTGTTCTCATCCGAGAAAGGGTCAAGATACATGTCCGGGGCAACCGCCTGGAAGGTCTGCCGGTTGGACTCCCCCCAGAATTCCACATAGTCGTTGGGGTCGAAGCGGCCATCGCGTTCGCCGAAGACGTACAGCGGCACTTGTCTGCCTCGATGCGTGAGCCGAAGGTTCCTGGGGTCAATGGTGGTGGGATCGATGCCCGCCTTGGCAATCTGTGCGGCCGTGACGCGATAGATGCCGTCCTCCTTGAGCACCAGGCGCAAGGCGGACCCAGGCACCGTGGAGCCGGATGCAGCCTGCAGCGGATGGGCCAACTGCTGCGGTGGCTTTGCCTCACGGCGAAGAAGGCGACCCCGCTCCATAGCCTCCACACCGGTGACGCGCACCAGCATCTTGCGATGGATAACCAGCTTCCCTTGTGGATCGTAGCGGAACGGAAACAGCCGCAACGCGAAAAGCTGTCTGCCGCGCAGGCTGCCCACAGACAGCAGCTCGAAAGGCTCAGAGGGGTGGAGTCCAGCAGGCGGCGCCGTTTCTTCTTCGAGCTGCGTTCCCTCCTCAGGGAAGGAAATCTCAATCGGCTCAACACCAGGGTCGAGGGTAATGGCCACGGTGTCTGAGGCCATTTCCACAAGCTGCGCAGAGGGGTAGCCCCCCGCACGCACAAGGGTGAGGCAGACAAAAGGCAGGCGGGGTAGACCAGGCCTTTCGATCACAGGAAGTGCCGTGGCTGCCGATGCGAGAAGGCGTGCACCCTCTGCGCTTTGTTCCACCCGGGCGTTGGCGGTAGCTTCTACCAGCAGTATTCCAGGCGAGGGCGTGCGCACCTCCAGCCTTATGCCTGGCTCTCCTGAGGCACCAAAGCCCAGCGAGACGAAGAGCCACAAAAGGACGACCTGGTGAAATGTGCGCCGCGGGGTCATTTCACCACCTTCTTCATCCACCTGGGCTCGATGGTCTCTGCATCTCGAGCCCGCCTTCCCTCGAGCGAAGGCAGAAAGGAGAGGGGATTCATGTGCGTCTCGGGATGAGATTCTCCAGGCACCACTTCTCATTCCTGACAAAACGCTTTTGCCAAGATTACCACAGCGAGAAGGAGGATAAAGGCAATGATGCCTTCTCCGTTCAGATACTTTACCCCGGGCTCGCCCATCCACAGGCCGCGCAACAGGGAAACCGCGTAGGTGAGGGGCAGCACCTGACCCACCAACCAGAGGCTCACCCCGCAGCAGCCCTCACGCTGGCGCCCTCTTGGTCGATCATGCCGAGGATCCGACCCCACCGTGCCACCAGGGACAGATGCTC
>JACIZP010000266.1 GCA_014359355.1 Calditrichota bacterium
CTGGGTCGAAAAGAAAGGCGTGAAGGAGATCTGGCTGTGGGCCTACCATGGCGGCGTATTGGACCTCTGGGAATCGAATATGGCGGGGCCGTTTGGCGACGTGAGCAACAGCGACCGGGATCCAAACGACCTCCCGACCTTTAGCAAGACGTACACCTTGTACCACTACAACTATCAGCGCGGACTGTCCGAGGCCATCGAGGACCACATACACCAGATCGAGGCGGTGCTGAACTTTGTGGATGGCCGAGATACGACGCCGGAGGACGAGTGGCCGAATTTGCTCTTCTGGGGCAAGTTTGTAGGGAGCGACAAGACCCACAAGATTGTCAAGCCAGGCTGCGGCTGGGCGCACTACCCGCCCAATGCCGAACGAGACTATGACTGGAAGAACCCTCGCATGGTCTGGACTGACATCGAAGACTGGCGGCCTGATGGCACAGGGGAGCGCAAGCAGATGAACTGCGAACGTTGGAACTGCAACAGCCTCGATTGGTTCATCCTATGGATGCAAAGCCTCCCCGGGGCGGACAATGGTCTCGAGTACGAAGGCCGACCGCTGACGAACTGGTGGATTTTCATCGGTGATTTCGATGCGGCCATGAAAAAGGGGCTGAAACTGGTGCAATGAGTAGTGACTTCACCTTGGAGGAATTGTTGCAATGGGTACTCCCTCTGACAGGCCGAAGGCGGCCTTTTTGGCCGCGGCACTCGCCTTGTTGGGCTTCGAAACTGGGCTGGCTCAGGTCACCCAAAGCCAATTGCTCAATGTGCTGGAAGGTATCAATTCCGGAGCCATAGTTGCGTCCGCCGAGCCGGTACTGGTGTTCGGCTCCATGGACAGGATCTTTGACGGCAATGGCCTCACCAGTGCTGGGGTGCAAAACTCCAGCACGCTGAGCATCACCCTCCTCCTGGACAGCGCGGTGACCTTGCACGCCAGCAAGGTCTTTTTCTGGATGGAGGGCGAGTGGTCCCTGGAGACTGCGGCCCAGCAACAGGACCTGAATAGTCGCAGCGGCACCTACCGGACCCCCGTGGAACGTCGGCCGTGCCACTACTTTGCCTGGGACTCGGTGGGATTCTCTGTAGAAGGGGTGCAGGCGGTGCGCCTGACGGCCCGCAACACGCAGAGTGACAGCAACTACGTGTTCGTGGGCGAATGGGTGCTCTACTCAGGCCAGACCTTGGTTGCCCTCAAGATTATCCCGGAAGAGTTCAAGATGGTGCCGGGGACGAGCCTGCAGCTTGCCGTCAAAACTGTGGATAGTGGCGGTCGGGTGAGGCCCTACCCGTTTGCAGCGCCGCCGGCATGGAGCTCCAGCGACCCTGGCGTGGCACATGTCGGCGAAATGGGCGATGTGCATGCCGTCGCCCTGGGGACCGCCGAGCTTACGGCCGTAGCCAGCTCGCTCACCGGGAGCGCGCGTGTGACCGTGGTCGAAGACTTTGTGTCGCAGAAGGTGGAACCTATGGTCGTGCCGGTGGCGGTGGTGCTGCAAGACCAGATCATTGACAAGGTGAACAAGAGACGCATTCACCAGGTCCGCGGCTGGGCCGACCCGCTCGTGCTCGTGTTTCAGCTGGCGGAAGAGTTCTACCAATGCAGCGACGGGGTTGTGCAGTATCAGATCGTGGAAATCCACGACGATGTGCAATGCTTCTCCCGGCTTGATGGCACGTTCATGTCCCTGGACACGCTGGCCTATTATTTCGGGTCAAGTGGCAAATTGTACGGGCGCAGCACCCCGGGCACGCTCCAGTACATGGCGGAGATCGAAGACCGGGTCAAGTTCGACTACCGGGCGATGATCGACTATCATCAGTTTGACCAGAAGCGGAACGAAGGCCGCATCATGGAGGTGTGGGTCTACAGTTTCCCCTTCGCCGGCATGTGGGAGTCGCAGCTGGTAGGTCCAGGCGCATTTTGGTACAACTCCCCGCCCATGGACCATCCAGGGCTGCGCCGATTGTTACCGGTGATGGGCTGGAACTATGAGCGCGGCATCGCCGAGGCCATGGAAAGCTACGGCCACCGCTCCGAGAGTGCCCTGGCGCACGCCTACGGCCGCTGGAACCCCAGGGCCGAGCCGCGCAACAACTGGGAGATCTTCACTACCATCGACAAGGACAGGCCTGGTCAGGCTCATGTCGGGAGCATCCACTATCCACCAAATGGCATGAGCGACTATGACTTTGGTAACCACCGCTACGTGAATTGCTACGCCGACAATTGGAAGCGCTATCCCATTCTTCTGGACCAGAACCGCGTCCTCAACTGCTCCGAGTGGGGTTGCTCGCACGTAGGTTACATGCGCTGGTGGTTCAGCCACTTGCCCAGGTTCGTGGGGGTGACCGATGGAATCCTCAACAACTGGTGGCATTACATTGTGGACTTTGAAGGCGCGGTTGAAGAGGCGGCGCGGCAGAGTACCGGCGTCAACCCGGGCACCAAGGGAAGCAGTCTTCCTGGGCAATTCTTCCTCGGGCAGAACTTCCCCAACCCGTTCAACCCGCGGACCTGGATTCAGTTTTCTGTCCCGCAGAACCAGAGGGTGCAGCTGAGGGTGTACGACACGCTGGGCAGAGAGGTAGCAACGCTCGTGGATGGGACCAGACCGGCCGGAACGCACACGGTGGTTTTCGACGGGTCACGCCTTTCGTCCGGCGTTTATTTCTATGTGCTGACGAGCGGCCAGGAGAGGGCGGTGCGCAAAAGCCTCCTGCTGCGCTGAGCGTCTTGGGAAGACAAGCAGCACTCGACGGGAGGAAACGGACAGGCCCTCGGCGTGCATCGCGCGGCGGGAAGGGAGACGTGAAGAGCCTTGCAGCAAGAGGCCCAGGGGGCATTTCCTCTGCCTGCTAAAGGGTACGTTCACCATGGTGGCCGACCGTCATGGGTAAAAGCCGAATCGGCGAGTCTTTCCCTTTTGCTTGTCGATGCTGTGGATGGACTGCCTCTCGGGGGCCCTCAGCTACTTGCAAGAGGTCAATCTCCGCCGAGATGGTGGCGAGCGCGCTGAGATGTCCCTCCAGGAGAAAAATGGTATGACAGCCTTTCCGTCGAGTTTTGTGTGGGGAGCAGCAGCGGCCAGCTACCAGATTGAAGGGGCCGCCTGGGATGACGGCAAGGGTCCTTCGGTGTGGGATCTCTTCTGTCGTCAGCCGGGTAAGGTCTGGCAAGGCAATACGGGCGACATCGCCTGTGACCACTACCACCGCTACCAGGAGGATGTGCGGCTGATGAAAGAGTTAGGCCTGCAGGCCTACCGTTTTTCCATTTCGTGGCCGCGCGTGCTTCCAGAGGGGGTGGGGGCAGTCAACGAACGCGGGATGAGTTTCTATGATCGTTTGGTGGACGCCTTGTTAGCGCACGACATTCAGCCGTGGGTGACCCTGTTCCACTGGGACTACCCCCATGCGCTCTTTCGTCGCGGCGGATGGCTGAACAGCGACAGCAGCGATTGGTTCGCCGCATACGCGCAACTGGTCGTCGACCGGCTGTCCGACCGGGTCGGATGGTGGATCACGCAGAACGAGCCGCAGTGCTACATCGGTCTCGGGCATCTCACCGGAGAGCACGCGCCCGGGTTGAGGCTGGGCTTTGCCGATGTCCTCCAGGCGGCGCACAACTCGCTGCTTGCCCATGGCAAGGCCGTGCAGGTCATCCGCAGCCGCGCAAAGCGCAAGCCCTCCGTCGGTGTCGCGCTGGTTGGCGTGGTCAAGATTCCCGCCACGGAGGGCGAGGAGGACGTGGCTGCTGCGCGAAACGCCACCTTTGCGATCACGGAACGAAACTGCAGCAACAACACCTGGTTTGCGGACCCCATGCTGTGGGGCAAGTACCCTGAGGATGGACTGAGGCTCTTCGCCGATTCTCTGCCCGAGATCGGCCCAACGGACATGGGCACTATCTGCCAGCCGCTTGACTTCTACGGGGTGAACATCTACTTCGGGGAAGTCGTGCGGGCAGGCAAGGGAGGCCGATGGGAGCCTGTGCCCCTGCCCACTGGACCAGCCTTGACAACCATGGAGTGGCCTGTCACTCCCGAGGCGCTGTTCTGGGGGCCGAAGTTCCTCTACGAAAGGTATGGGCTGCCCATCGCTGTCACGGAGAATGGAATGGCCAACTGCGATTGGGTAGCCAGCGACGGCCGAGTCCATGACCCGCAGCGGATCGATTTTCTGGGCCGCTACCTCAGGGCCTATGGGCGGGCGATTGCCGAAGGTGTGCCGGGCATCGCTTACTTCGTCTGGTCCATCTTGGACAACTTTGAGTGGACACAGGGCTACAAGCAGCGTTTTGGGCTGGTCTACGTGGACTACAAAACCCAGGCCCGCCTCGTCAAAGACTCCGGCTTCTGGTACCGCGAGGTGATTGCTTCCTGCGGAGGGAATATCGGTTAGCTACGCAGGGCGAGGTGCACAGCTACTGCCCGGAAGGCAATGGTGCGAGCGAGCCCCTTTAGCATGATAGTTGGGAGGCTCCCTGCGCAAGGGTGTGACGAGGGAACAGGGAGAGGGCTGGCAGCGGTGGCCGTCCGCCGTTTGGTCTTTTCGGTCAAGCAATTGGTGCGTAAAGGGTCGACGACCCGCCCCGGCACCCCTGGCAGATTGAGATGTAGCTCTCGTGCTCCGCAAGCTCACTGCTTGGTCAACGCTTGGCCATGAGAATGCACGCGGCAGTGGCAGCGATTGCGCTTGCTATGCCTGTTCACTCCCGGATATGTCGCCCGCCGGGTGCGGAGCCGTTGGCGTGCGGAAGCGGATGCTGCCCTGGGGTGCATCCTTTCGGCAGGCTGCATCTTCGCTTTTGAGCGCAGGGAACAATTGGCCTTTGTTGGTCATTAACGTGTTTGACAGGATGCTTCCCCTGGCACGTGGGGCAATTTGTCCGCTGTGAGGCGGCTCTGCCAGTAATGTCGAACACGAAGCGCCGGGAGATATTTCGCGGTCGTGCCTGTCGGATCCCCCTCGTTCTGAGGGCAGATGCTGGCGGCAAAGGTGAGTGTGCGATGGGAGAGTCAGATGAACTCTGATGGACTATCAAGGAGGGAAGAAGAGTGGACTTGAAACTGCGACCAAGGGAGGAGTGCGAATTCGACTTGCTCTCTCTGGGGGAGGTAATGCTGCGCCTCGATCCTGGCGAAGGGCGCATTCACACAACCCGCTGGTTTCGCGTATGGGAAGGCGGCGGTGAGTACAACGTGGCGCGGGGGCTGCGCCGCTGCTTTGGCATGCGTACTGGGGTGGCTACGGCTTTTGCCGACAATGCGGTCGGGCGACTCATCGAGGACCTGATCCTGCAGGGCGGAGTGGATACTTCCCTCATTAGGTGGGTGCCCTACGATGGCGTCGGGCGCACGGTGCGCAACGGGTTGAATTTCACCGAAAGGGGTTTCGGCGTGCGAGGAGCGGTTGGCGTTTCTGACCGCGGCAATACCGCAGCTTCCCAGCTCGAGAAGGGCGATTTTGACTGGGAGGAGATCTTTGGTAAGAGGGGGGTGCGCTGGTTTCACACAGGGGGCATTTTCGCCGCACTCTCTGAGACCACGCCCGAGGTGATCCAGGAAGCGATGGCTGCGGCGCGCCGGCACGGCACCGTCATCTCTTACGACCTGAACTACCGTCCTTCGCTCTGGAAGGCTGTTGGCGGCAAGGAGAGGGCGCAGCAGGTGAACAGGAGCCTTGCCCCTTACGTCGACGTGATGATCGGCAATGAAGAAGACTTTACCGCCGCTTTGGGCTTCGAAGTGGAGGGGGTGGACAAAGAGTACTCCACCCTGGATGTGAGCAGCTTCAAGCGCATGATTCAGCGCGTGGTCAAGGAGTACCCCAACTTCAAGGTGGTGGCGACCACGCTGCGGGCGGTGAAGACGGCCACTATCAACGACTGGGGTGCCATCTGCTGGGCTGACGGAAATTTCTACGAGGCCACACCCCGCCCAAACCTGGAGATATTGGACCGCGTGGGTGGCGGGGATAGCTTCGCCTCAGGCCTGATCTATGGACTCATGACCACCGGGGACCCCCAGAAGGCGGTGGAGTACGGCGCAGCCCATGGGGCTCTGGCCATGACCACCCCTGGAGACACCTCAATGGCGACGCTGAAGGAGGTGGAAAAGCTGATGGCGGGCGGCAGCGCCCGGGTGGATCGGTAGGCCATTGTCGCGTCGCTGGCCCCGGGGCCCGCGACCAACGCGGGGGTGGGCCGGCATATG
>JACIZP010000267.1 GCA_014359355.1 Calditrichota bacterium
GTATCGTGAGCAATACCAGATGCGCCGCGACCCCCGAGGGCGTGCCTACTACTGGCTCACCGGCACCAAGGTCGACCCGGAAACCGACGAGTCGATTGACGACGGGGCCATTCTGCAAAACAAGATCTCAATCACGCCCATCCACTACGACCTCACCAACTATGCCTTCATCGAAGAGTTGAAGCGCTGGCACATTGCCTGGAGCGGGGGGAAAGATGGTGGGTGAGGAGTTCATCTTAGTTCTGGATTTTGGCTCGCAGTACACGCAGCTGATCGCGCGGCGCATCAGGGAGGTAGGGGTCTACTCCCGTATTGTGCGCTACGACGTGCCGGCAGAGGAGGTGCAAAGGCTGGGGCCGCGGGGGCTAATCTTGTCCGGTGGGCCTGCCTCGGTCTTTGAGCCTGGTGCCCCGCACCCGGACCCGGGTATCTTTTCGTTGGACATCCCCATTCTGGGGATCTGTTACGGCTTGCAGGTGACTGCCCACCTGTTGGGCGGCAAGGTCGCTCGTGCTGCCACGCGTGAGTATGGTCATGCTGAGCTCTTCGTGGACCAGCACGATGAGCTCTTCGCAGGCCTGGGGGGGCGCCAGCGCGTGTGGATGAGTCATGGCGACCAAGTGGTCAAACTGCCGCCCGGCTTTCAGGTGCTGGCGCATACTGTCGATGCACCAATTGCGGCGGTGGGCGACGCGAAGGGGAAAATCTACGGTCTGCAGTTCCACCCGGAAGTGGTCCACACCGCAAAGGGCAGGGAGATCTTGTGGAATTTCCTCCATCGAGTGTGCGGATGCGCGGGAGGCTGGTCGGCCGGCTCTTTCATCGAACAGACGGTGGCCAACATTCGCCAGCAGGTGGGCGACCGACGTGCCATCTGTGCCCTGAGCGGCGGCGTGGACTCGTCCGTGGCGGCTGTGCTCACGGCCCGCGCCATCGGCAAGCAACTGACCTGCGTGTTCGTGGACACCGGGCTGCTGCGGCAAGGCGAAGCCGACGAAGTGCGGGCGACCTTTTCGCAAGGCTTCCCCTTTGACTTTCGCTTCGTCGATGCCTCGGAGCGTTTCCTCAGCAAACTCCGGGGAGTGACCGATCCGGAGGAGAAGCGGCGGGTCATCGGGGCCGAGTTTATCAGCGTGTTCGAGGAGGAAGCGCGCCGCGTGCAAGGGGTGGAGTTCCTTGTGCAGGGTACCCTCTACCCGGACGTGATCGAGAGCACCTCCACCCGGGGGCCGTCGGCCAAGATCAAGACCCACCACAACGTGGGCGGTCTCCCGGAGAGGATGGGGCTGCGTCTGATAGAGCCGTTGCGGGAGCTTTTCAAAGACGAAGTGCGGCAGGTGGGGCGTCAGTTGGGCCTGCCGGAGAGGTTGTTGGGCCGGCATCCTTTTCCTGGACCAGGACTGGCCGTGCGCATACCCGGCGAGGTGACCCCCGCAAGGGTGGCTCTCTTGCAACAGGCCGACAAGATCTTCATTGACGCCCTGCGCGAAAGCGGCTGGTACGACCGGGTGTGGCAGGCGTTTGCTGTGCTGCTGCCGGTGCGCTCAGTGGGGGTGATGGGCGATGAGCGCACCTATGAGGCGGTGGTGGCCTTGCGCGCAGTCACCAGCCAGGACGGAATGACCGCCGATTGGGCGCGCTTGCCCCATGAACTCCTTGCGGCCGTGTCAAATCGCATCATCAATAGCGTGAGGGGGGTGAACCGCGTAGTGTACGACGTCAGTTCCAAACCCCCCAGCACGATCGAGTGGGAGTAAGAGACTGCTCAGGAAGGCAAAGAACCAGTGATGGGGGCGACATGTGCGGCATAGTTGGCTACGTCGGAAGGCGCCAGGCTGTGCCGGTCTTGTTGGATGGCCTGAAACGCCTCGAATACCGGGGCTATGACTCGGCCGGTCTGGCGGTTGTGGACCAGGGAAGCCTCTGGTTCGCCAAGCATGCGGGGAAGGTGAGCGAGCTTGAGCATCGCATCGGCGATAAGCACCCATTGGGCACGGTGGGTATTGGGCACACCAGGTGGGCCACCCATGGGATCCCGAACGAGACCAATGCGCATCCCCACACCGATTGCCACCGGCGCATCGCCGTGGTCCATAACGGCATTGTCGAAAACTATGCCGTCCTGAAAGCGGAGCTGCAAAAGGCTGGGCATACGTTCCGCAGTGACACCGACACCGAGGTCATTGCCCACCTCATCGAGGCCTTTTACGGAGACAATTGCACCCTCGAGGAGGCCGTCCGTGCCGCCCTGAAGGTGGTCAAAGGGACTTACGGGCTGGCGGTGGTTTCGGCCACGGAGCCTCACACGGTGGTGGCGGCGCGGCAGGGGAGCCCGCTCGTGGTCGGCGTGGGCAACCAGGAATTCTTCGTGGCCTCAGATCTTACTCCTGTGGTCCCGTACACGCGCAATGTCACCTATCTGAACGATGGGGATGTGGTGGAGCTGCGCCCAGACGGGATGGTTGCCCGCACGCTCTCCGATGTGGTGGTCGACTGCAAAGTGGAAGAGGTGAGCATCGACCTGGAGCGCATAGAAAAGGGCGGCTACCCCCATTTCATGCTCAAGGAGATCATGGAGCAGCCGCAGACGATCATGGACACCATGCGTGGCCGCATCCTGGAAGAGGAGGGCACCGCGCGCCTCGGGGGCATTGAGCACGATATCGATTCTCTGCTCTATGCGCGCCGCATCCTCATCACCGCCTGTGGCACATCGTGGCACGCGGCGCTCATCGGCGAGTACATGTTCGAAGACCTGGTGCGCACACCCGTGGAAGTGGAATATGCCTCCGAGTTCCGCTACCGCGACCCCATCATCGACCGCGACACGGTGGTCATCGTCATCAGCCAGTCGGGCGAGACGGCCGATACCTTGGCTGCGGTGCGCGAGGCCAAGCGCAAACGGGCCAAGGTCTATGGCATCTGCAACGTGGTCGGCTCCAGTATCGCTCGCGAGACCGACGCTGGCGTGTACCTACACGTGGGCCCCGAAATCGGCGTCGCTTCGACGAAGGCCTTCACCTCTCAGGTAACCGTGCTGGCGCTGATGACCCTCCTGTTGGGGAGAATGAAGAGCATCTCGAACACCAAGGGGAGGGAGATCGTCGCCGAGCTGAAGGCCCTGCCGAGCAAAGTGGCGCGCGTGCTGGAGAACAGCGACTTCATTCGTGAGATCGCCCGCGAATACCTGGATTGCAGAAACTTTCTCTACTTAGGGCGGGGCTACAACTTTCCTGTGGCGCTGGAAGGGGCTCTCAAGTTGAAGGAAATCTCTTACATCCATGCCGAGGGGTATCCGGCTGCGGAGATGAAGCACGGGCCCATTGCTCTCATCGACGAGGATATGCCTGTGGTCTTTCTGGCCCTGAAGGATTCGACCTATGACAAGATCGTGAGCAACATCCAGGAGGTGAAGGCGCGGCGAGGCAGGGTGATCGCCATTGCCAGCGAGGGGGACACCGAGATCGCCTCCCTTGTGGACCATGTCATCTATGTGCCGGACACGCTGGAGTTCCTTTCGCCGATCGTCACCATCATCCCCCTGCAGCTGCTTGCCTACCACATGGCGGTATTGCGCGGCTGTGACGTGGACCAGCCGCGCAACTTGGCAAAGAGTGTGACAGTTGAATAAGCTGAGGAGCCTGATGAACGCTATGCGCGACCGAAGAATCGGTGTCTGGCGCTTGCTGCTGAGTGTGGTGCTCACCGTTGCCGCGGCCCGTGGCCTGGCGGGTCGGTCTGGCTCGTCAGGGTCGTTGCTTTGGCAGCAAGTCCAATACTCAGAGGACGCCGAAAAATCGTTCAGCGAGGGGCTCATTCTCTACCGCAACGGGGAGTATGAGCAGGCGCGCCTCCGCTTCGCCGCGCTGGTGGCGGCAGTGCCGGCGAGCCAGAGGGTCACCGCCGCCTACCTGATGTATGCCAAGAGCCTGCAGAAGCTCGGTGCCTATCGCGAGGCAAACCAATACGCCCAGGAACTTGTCGACCGCTATCCATGGAGCAGCTACGTCGACGACGCCCATGCGGTCATGGCCTGGAACTGGTTTTATTTGGGCAATGCGTTCGAGGCGGCCAGGGAGTACATGCTGGTCCTGGACGGGAGCCAGGATGAAAGACTGCGTGCGGCAGCGGCCAGACAGTTGGACGCCTTGGCCAGGGCCCATCTCTCGCTCGATGAGCTGAAGAGGTTGGAAGTGGACTATGCGCGGGAGCGGTCGCGGGCGCTGCTCACCATCAAGCTGGCCGAGCGCGAGTTGCAGAGTGGGCAGCGGGAGGATGCTCTCAGGCGCCTGAAGCGCTTCGTGGAGTTGTACCCAAGGAGCCAGCAGTCGAGCAGAGTACGTGCGCTTCTGGAGGCAGCGCAATCGGAGACCGCAGGTCGCGCCAAGGTTGGGGTCATCCTCCCCTTGAGCGGCTACTTTGGCGAGCAGGGCAGAGCAGTGCTGCGGGGCATGCGCTACGCGCTGAGAGAAGTCAACGAGCAGGCAAAGCCTGCTGTAGAGCTGGTGGTGCGGGATTCCGAAAGCGACGCAGTCAAGGCAGTGCTCGCCGCTCAGCAGCTTGCCATGGATCCGGCCGTACTGTGCGTGGTGGGGGAGCTGGAGGGCAGCGTGAGTGCGGCGATAGCCACCGCTCTGGCTCCCAGGCGCGTGCCCCTGTTGATCCCCGTGAGCACCGAAAACGGTCTGACGCTGGTAGGGGAGGGAATTTTTCAACTCAATGCCGACCTGGACCGTCAGGGCAGCCAGCTGGCGCGCTACGCAGTGCAAGAACTCGGCCTGCGCACCTTTGCTACCCTGGCCCCACGCGATCGCTACGGCATGATGCTCACCGATGCCTTTGTGCAGACTGTGGACGCGCTTGGTGGCGTGGTCGTTGCCCAGAAGTGGTACTACGAGGGCGCCGTGGACCTCGGGCGCCAGTTGGCAAGCATTCGAGAGCAGGGGCTCAGGTCTGCGCTGCAAGCGCAGCTTGCCAAGCAGGGCCGCACACCCACCGGCGCGGAGTTTGAGGCTGCGTGGCAGCAGGAAGTGAGCGCCTCGCGCGCCCACTCCGAGGAAGGTAAGTCGATGTTAGAGTCCACGGAAATAGTAGCCACCGGAATTGATGCGGTCTTCTTCCCGATTTACAATGACCATATTCCCGTGGTGGTGCCGCAGTTTGCTCTGCGCAACATCAAGGCGCAGGTCCTGGGCGGGAGCTACTGGGACGACCTGGAACAGCTGCGGGCCAATCGCGACCACGTGGAGGGTGCCATCTTCGTTGCCGCTCATCACATCGACGAACGGAGCGCCGAGTATGCTGCCTTCCGCGACGCGTTTCGCCTAGCGATGGGGACCAGCCCGGGCGAAATGGATGTCTTTGGCTACGACACCATGCGGCTGATTCTCAAAGTCATGGGCGACGGCGGCATATCCCGCGATGCGTTCATGCGGGTCATGCAGGGGGTCAGCGATTTCCAGGGGCTGAAGGGCACCATCTCATTCCGTGACGGCACGCGCGTGTGCAACGACGCTGTGGTACTCCAGTTTAAGAATGGCACGATCGTGCGACTCCGCTGACGGGCCATGGCGGGGCACTGCCCCGAAACAAGAGGAGGGAAGACATATGGAAGCAACATTGAAGAAGCTAGTGCTGGCGGGAATCGGCGCCGTGAGCCTGACCAAGGAAAAAGTGGAGGAGTTGGTGGACGACCTGGTCAAGCGGGGCGAGGTCGCCGAGGCGGACCGGGCAAAGTTCGTCAAGGAGGCCGCCGACAAGATTGACGCCTACTCCCGCCAGGTCCGCGGGTGGATCGACGAGGAAGTGGGCAAAGCAACCGAGAGGCTCAAGCCAAAGTTCCAGAAGGACATCGAACAGCTCAACGAACAGGTGCAGGCGATGCGCAACGAGATCGCTGAGCTGCGCAAAGAAATTGCCTCACTCAAGAAGGCTTGAGCCAGGGGGCGCCGGCAGTCCATGACTCAGACCAACCACCGGGGCCAGAAATGGCTTGCAAATGGTGCGGCAGAGTGGTACATTTTCCCGTGCTGCAGAAAGTCAGGCTTTGAACAGAACAAGTGGAGGCACCATGCGGAACAGAGTGGTTGTCCTTGTAGGATTGGTCGTACTCGCGGCGGCTCTGCCGCTGCTTGCGCAGACCAACACACAGTCGGTGCGGCTCTTCCAGTCGTACTTCTTTGACTCGCCCATTGCCAAGGCGCCCTATGGTCAGGCGGGGTTGGTCTACTCCGATTACGAGGGTGGCAGCATCTTCAGCGTCGGCCCGCAGGGCGGGTTCCCCATCAACGACAAGATCGAGGTGGAAGGGGCACTCTCCTATGTGAGCTCGTCGCCGGAACATGGTGATGGGCAGTCGGGCATCTCCGACCTTGAGGTGTATGGCCGCTACAATCTCGCCAACAGCAAGCAGTTCAACGGCTCCGTCGGCGCCATGGTGACGCTGCCCATTGGCTCCGAGGATATTGGCGCCGGCAACCTCAACTTCGGTGGCTTTGGTGCGCTGCGCTATGCCTTGCAGAATGGCATGGTCATCACCGGCACCCTGGGCCTCATCTTCTACGAGACCACCACTTACGACGTGGACTTGCAGACCGGTCGAGTCGAAGAGAAGACTTCTCACGAAAACTACCTCAACCTTGGCGCCGGAGCCATCTACCCGCTCAGTGGCCTCCTTCACCTTGTGGGCGAGTTGGTGATGCACACAGAGGGAGACTATATGCTCCTGAGTGCAGGTGCCGACTACAAGGTGGGCAACGGTCGCCTGCGGGGTGCCCTGGGGATTGGACTGGACGACGGGGCTCCTGACCTGCAGCTTATGGCCGGCTACGCCATTTCCTTCTGATTGCTACCGCATTCCGGAGTATCTGAGGGCCGTCAGCTATTGACGGCCCTTTTGCTTGTCCACCGGGGCCGGGGGCTTTTTTTGCTTGCTTAATTGGTTTTATTGTGTAAATTTTCCACCGCTTGAACGCGGCGCTCTGACTGTTGCTTCAGATGCGACTGGGAAGGCGTCACCTGGCATGGAAATGTGAGGAACCCATGGACGAAGCGCACAAATCGAACGATAGGGTCTGTCCAGTTTGCCAGAATCGCACCGCGAGGCGCATTTCACGCAAATGGTGGATGCGCCTACTGCGCCACAGCAGGTACTACTCGTGCTCGCTCTGTTCTTCCAAGTTCCTGACCACGGCGGATGAGCGGATATTCGTGCTGAGGAACGGCCTGCTGCGTGGACGGAAGGCACATGCGGCAGAACTGTGGGCCACCGAGGCAGCCGATGCCCTCCCAAAGGAGCAGGTGCCCCAAGCAGCGCAGGACGATGGTGCTCAGGCAGCCCCGGCCGGCGATTTCCGTCGGCTGCGCACGCAGCTGCTGCTGGATCTCCGTGGCGAGCTTGTTCCCTGGATGCGCAAGCGCTTCTGGATCGCCATGGCGGTAGGGGTGGTCCTCGGGCTTGTGCTGATTCATTTGACGGTGCGGGCGATGTTGACAAGCGAGTTCCGTGCAGCCATGAGTAAGGCAGCGAAGGCGGAGCAAGCGGCACAGGAGCTGCAGACGCAGGCTGCATTCTACAAGGAGTTGGTGGGCGAGCTGGATGCCCAGATTCGCAAGTCAGAAGATGCCCTGCGGCAAATGGAAGCACGGATCGCTGCCATGAGTGGCGCGGTCGGCGTGGTTCCCCCGCTGCCAGCGTCGCGCAGTGGGGCATCTGAGGCCCTTATGGGGGATGAGGCCAATGCCAACGGGACCTCACTGCTGGAGGAAACCGCCAGAAAGCAGCTGATGCAGGAGAATGCAGCCTACAAAGTGATCGTGTTTGCCAGCAGGGGGCAGGGTGACCTCCTGGCGCAGAAGGTAGTGGAGCGACTGCAAGCCGACAACTACCGGGTGGCGAGCGTCATTCTTCCCCCGTCTGAACAGGGCCGGGCGCGCGTGGAGATGGAATGCACGATTGAGGCCGCGCAAAAGGCCAAAGAGGTGCGCGAGGTCGTGACGAGGCTGGCTGCTCTTCTGGGGCAGGGAAGCAGAGAGGTGACTCTCCGATACAACATTGCCGAAGGGGTGACGGCAGGCCCCCCGGAGAAACGCGAGATTCGCATCTTCTTCTAAGCTTCATCCGCACCAGAAAAGGGAGTTCCAAAGGGGTTCCGCGGCTCAGCATGCCCTGGGAGCAATCGTGGGGTATGGTGGACGGGTCACTCGCGTTGCCGCGGAAGGAGTGAAGGTCACGTTTTTGTGCGGTGGGCCGCTTTGCTCGGAGAAGGCTGGATACAGAGGCCGCGACGGGCATAACCAGTCCTCCTCTGCTCACCGGGAAAGACCTAAGGAGCAATGCGTAATTCCGACTACTCTCGTGAGCTTTGCAAGGAGCTTGTGCAGATAGCCCAGCAGGCTGAGTTGGCAGTGGGCTATCATCCTCTCCGCTACGATACCGACGATGTGTTGAGGCTGGAGCTTACCACCGTTTGGCCTGAGCAGACCTGCAGCGCATGCTTTCGGATTGTGAAATTCGTGGGCGGGGGATTTGCTGGGCAGGTGTACAAGGCAGTGTTGGAGGAAGTCGACGGGCCCGACAGTAGCGTGCCTGGCCTTGCACCCGGGCGCGTGTACGCCCTGAAGATCTTGGTGCCTCCTTCGCGCTTCTCTCGACATTTCCGCGACTTTGTCTACTGGTTGGGCTTTCAGGCGCCGTTTAGTGCGCAGGTGAGCGCTGCTGCGTGCCGCGCTGGACTGCTGTGGCAGAAAATTGTGCGCCAAGCTGCTGCGCACGAGTTTGGCGAAGAGACCCGGGTTGTGGACGTGTATGCTTCGTTCTTTGAGCCGGGCCTGCACGCGTACGGCGAGGTGTTGGAATGGGTCGATGGCCGCGTCTGGCGTCTGGAGCCGGATACCCGCCTGCGCTTGCGCCGCAAGTGGAAAAAGATATGCCCAGAAGAAACCGGTAGCCCGGAGTACGTGGCCAAAAGGCAGTTCATGGCCAGGTTTGTGCAGCTGCTGCATCGCATGGGCGGCCACGAGCTGGCGCGCCAGTACGAATGGTGGACGATGAAAAGCCAGCCCAATGTCTTGAAGCGGCTGGATGCCGATAACCACCCTGCCGCGGGGCTCTGCGCCGTGGATTTCCGGGCGGGGCTGGCGGTCCTGCCGTTCCTGCCCATGAACCCGCGGGACGTGACCCTCATTTTTGAGGGGCTGGCACGTGGCTCGCTGGTGCAGTTCGACCGCTGCAACTACCAGCAGCTGCGCACCTATGCAGCGGCCCTTGACCAGCGAAACGGCGAGCTGCTGCCACTCATCGACGCATTTGAGCGCTATGACCGACAGTACCGGCGCTCCATGCCCGATATTGCCCACCATGGCCCGCGGCTCCTTTTCGATGGCGCGCTCCGCAGGGAGGTTCGTGAAGGGCTGGTGCAGGGCTACCTCGTCAAGGAGCTCGTCGATGCGGAGTTTGCGGAACGTCTGCGCAGTTCAGCCTGGCGCTTTGCCCGGTTCTACGTGTTGGGTGCAGTACCCCTGCTCGGTCGGCTGGTGCGCCGCCTATGGGGCAATAGCTCCTACCGTGCGCACGTGCGACAAATGCTGCAGGACCACGACTACCTGCGGCGGGCCCTCAGAAGTGGCGTAGCGGCGAGGCTTGTGGAGTGGCACCGCAGCGGGCGCAGCGGCGAGCAACGCACGCGTACGCTGCTTTCCCACCCATGGCTGTTCTGGCTGCAAAGAATCACGTTAGGGTGGCTTCCTCCCCGCGTGCACCGTATGGTTGCGGAACCGGGCTACGTCGTGGCGCGAGTCCGCAATGCCGTCTCGTTTCTCCGCTCCTTTTTCCGCGACGCGGCGTTCCGGGAGAAGTGGTTCACCGACATGGTGGAGGAAGGATACCAGGAAGGGATGTTGGACGAGGGCGAGCGCCAGACCATCTTAGCCCATGTACGCGACCCGTTCATCGTCAAATACCTCAAGTGCCTGGGCGTGCACATGGCCACCTTGCCCGTTACGCAGGTGGTCTCAGTCATCGTCGGGAGTGTCCTGGCGGTGTCGGCGCTTCTTGCCGGTGCCTCCTGGGCGAATGCTCTGGCCCGCTTCACCCTGGCGGTGGGCTTTTTTCAAGTGGTACCTATCTCTCCTGGCTCTCTCTGCCGAGGGGCTTACGTGGTGTACCTGATGGCAAAAGAGCGAGACTTCCGGAGTTACATGGTTGCAGCTCCGGTCTCGTTCGTCAAATACATTGGCTACTTAGCGTTCCCATTCCAGATGGTCACCACCTACCCGGCTTTGGCGCGATTCATGGCGAGCCGTTGGGCCACCAATACGGTGCGCATCATACCCGTCTTTGGCGAGAAGGGAGCCTTGCTGGAGCACCTTGTCTTCGATTTGTTCTTCAACGTGCCGCGCGTGCTCGCGCAGTGGGCCAAGCAGCGCATGACCGCTCTACTGACGGCATGGCTCGTGATTGGACTTGCCCTCTTGGCGGCAGCCTTCTGGTGGCAACGGGTGCCGGTAACGAGCTCCACAGGCATCAATATTCTCCTGGCGGTGACGGTGCTCTTTCTGCTGCCCAGGCTTCTCTTCTATCCGATGCTTCGCCAGCAGGAGAGGAAGTGAGAAAAGCGGATGACTGACAGAGTGCGTGAGGGAAAAGCGGAGGGAAGAGTGCACCAGTACCAGGAAAGAAAGGTGGCGCCAATTGTCGGCCTTACCTGCGACTACAGCCCAGTGGACGACGATCGGGGCTTTTCGCGCGGGCATGACCTTTACTTCGTCAATTGCGACTACGTGCGGCCGCTGAGCGATGCGGGTGTGGCACCGGTGGTCCTGCCGTCGGTCGCTGACCCGCTGCTTGTGGCAAGCTACGTTTCCAGGATGGACGGGCTCCTGCTGACTGGAGGGGACGACATCGATCCAGAAGCATACGGCGAAACGCAGCTTGACCCGCGCTGGAAGACCGACCGACAGCGGACGGTGTTCGAGCGGGTGCTCATCGCCGAGGCGCGCCGCGCGGGATTGCCGATTTTTGGCATCTGTCGCGGGTGCGAGTCCATCAACGTGGCTTTGGGCGGCAGCCTGTACCAGGACATTCCAACCATGATTCCTGGGGCCGTGCAGCACCAAGCCGCGGGAAATCCGCTTGGCGCCAGACACCGCGTGCGCATAGCTGCCGATTCCCAGCTTGCCCAGATTCTTGGGTGCGTGGAGACAGAGGTCAACTCCTTCCACCATCAGGCCATTCGGCGAGTGGCTGACGCGGTGCGCGTGGTGGCATCCGCACCCGACGGCGTGGTAGAAGCCATTGAGGTGCCAGAGGACTTTTTTACGATCGCGGTGCAATGGCACCCAGAGCGGATGAGTGACGACGAGCGGCAGCGCGCGCTTTTTGCTGCGTTCCTCGACGCCGTGCGGCGAAGGGCGCACGCCAGGAGGTAAGCGAGCGAGGAGCTGATCAGGCAGAGGGAGCTGCGCATGGCCAGGCAGGAACGGTTTTCTTCGCGCTGGGGATTGGTGGCAGCCGCCTTGGGGATGGCCATCGGCACCGGCAACATCTGGCGTTTCCCGCGCATCGCGGCAAAGAATGGGGGCGGCGCCTTCCTCATCCCCTGGCTACTGGCTCTGCTGCTCTGGTCCATCCCTTTGCTGATGGCCGAATCGGCAATCGGCAAGGCCACGCGCCGCGGCACGGTCGGCGCATTTGCTTCCCTGACGGGCCGACGAAGTGCCTGGATGGGCGGGTTTGTGGCACTGTGTACGGTGGCCATCATGTGCTACTATTCGGTGGTCACCGGCTGGTGCCTCAGATACCTGGCGACCGCGTTAGCCGGCGGGTTGAGCGGGGTCGACACGCGCCTTTATTGGGAGACCTTCATCGCTCACCCCTGGCAACCATCCCTTTTTCATCTTGGTGCCATGGCCATAGCGGCTGCCATCCTTTACGGCGGTGTGGCAAGAGGAATCGAGCGGGTTAACAAGGTGCTCATACCCTCCCTGTTCGTACTCTTAGCAATCGCTGCCGCTCGCGCCTTGACTTTGCCAGGAGCTGTTGGCGGTTTGGAGTTCTTTTTCCGGCCCAGGTGGAGTGTCTTGGCCCACTACCGCGTGTGGCTTGAAGGCCTCACGCAGTCTGCCTGGAGCACGGGCGCCGGGTGGGGGCTGTTCCTGACCTACGCCGTTTATTCGCGGAAGCGCGAAGATGTGCCGCTGAACTCGCTGATCGTGGGTTTTGGCAACAACAGTGCCTCACTGCTCGTGGGTCTGGGCCTTTTTCCGGCGGTGTTTGCCTTGGCCCCTGGTCTGGGACTTGAGCCGGGCGAGGTTCTCCGCGAGCCGGGTCCGGCCAGTACCGGCATGGCCTTCCTTTGGGTACCCAGGCTCTTCGCCGTGTGCCCAGGTGGCAGATGGCTGATGGTCGTCTTTTTCCTCGCCCTGAGCATGGCGGCAATTACTTCCCTCGTTAGCATGTTGGAGTTAGCCACCTGCAACCTGGTAGATGCAGGGATGAGGCGGCGCACGGCGGTCAGCGTGGCGGCTGGTTTCGGCTTCCTGGCTGGCCTTCCCTCGGCCTTCCACCTTTCCTTTCTTGAGAACCAGGATTGGGCATGGGGATTGGGCCTGTTGGTGTGCGGGTTCTTCTTCGCAATTGCGGTGAACCGCTACGGCGTGCAGAGGTTTAGGGAGGAGCTCATCAACGCTCCGGGTGCAGGGGTGCGGGTCGGGCGCTGGTGGGACGTCTTGCTGCGCTTCGTGATTCCTGCCGAGTTCGTCGCGCTGGTCGCCTGGTGGTTCTATCAGTCCATCGTCGTGTTCGAGCCCCAGTCCTGGTGGAACCCGCTCCGGGCTTTCAGCTTGGGCACCTGTCTGGTGCAATGGGGCATAGGCATTGGGGTGCTCCTGGTCGCGAATAGATTCCTTGCACGACGTTTCCTGGGTGGAGGGGACCGGATATGAGTGCGCTCGGCATCGCGATGATGGTGATCATGCTCGGCGGAGTGTGGGGCACATTTGCCTACCTCTTGGTGCGCGTGAGCAGGGAGCAGGATGAGGCCGCGGAGGGAGAAGAGGAGTAAGGCGGAAGAGCGGAGATTCCAAGGGAGGCACGATCGTGGACTACTGGGAGGCCCGGGCGCAGATCGAACAAGGGACCATCGGCAGCATCTACCTTTTGCTGGGCCCGGAGGATTTTCTTGCCGAGGATTTGCTGCGGCGGCTGATAGGCAGCCTGTTGGAACCGGGCGCCGAGCAGTTCAACCTTGACGTCTTCTACGCGAGCGAGGCGGATGCTGCGAGCATGGTCAACGCCGCCTCTGCCTACCCCATGGCGGCGACCCATCGTGTCGTGGTGGTGAAGGAGGCGGAGCGGCTGACTTCCGCAGGGCTGCAGTTGCTGGCCTCCTATGCGCGGCGACCCTGCCCCACCACGTGCCTGGTGCTGATGGGCGAGTCTTTGGACCTTCGCCGCCAGGGGGCACGCGTTCTGCGCGAGCAGGCGACTCTGGTGGAGCTGAAGGGGTTAAGGGACTCCCGCGCCCAGGCGTGGGTGAGGAGCTATCTCGCCGAGCAGGGGGTGTCCATTAGCGAAGAGGCCCTGCGCCTCCTGCATGCGTGCACGGGCAATTCACTCCGCGCCTTAGCCAGCGAGCTGACCAAGGTGTTGATGAACATCTACCCTCGCACTGCCATAGCCGAGGATGACGTGGCGAACACCATCGGCGTGACCAGGGGATTCACGGTCTTTGAGCTCTGCGACAGCGTGGGCAGGAGGGACCTGCGCTCCGCGCATCTCATCCTGCGCCACCTGCTCGAGGCGGGCGAAGCGCCGACGGCTGTGCTCGCCAGCATAGCGCGCCATTTCCGGCTCCTGACCATTGCCCGCGGCCTGGCCGGGCGCATTCCAGCTCCCGAGCTTGCCGAAAAGCTGGATGTTCCACCTTACTTCGTTGACAAGTACGTGGAGCAGAGCAAGAGGTTCACGCCGGAGGAACTGCGTGCGGCCTTCGAGCTGCTGCTGACCACCGACAATGCGTTGAAGACTGGCGCCCACAGGAATCGGGGCCGTTTGGTGTTAGAACTATTGCTGGTGCGGCTTGTGGGCGAGCGCCAGCCTGCCACCCGCGCGGCAGTGCAGTGACCAGAACACAAGAACTGCGGCCCGAAGGACAGACCCCGGAAAATCTGCGGAACTTTGTTTTCCGCATGGCCGTTAAAGTAGCGTGAATGCGACCATGACAAAAGAGAACAGAGCAGGGTTGCATCCCACTGACGAGGAATTGATCGCCAAGTTTCAGAACGGCGACCTTTACGCTTTCGACGTGCTCGTCCGGCGGTACAAGAACCAGCTGATGAACTTTGTCTGCCGTTTCGTCGGCAACCGCGAGGAGGCCGAAGATATTGTTCAGGACACGTTCGTACGCTTGTATCGCAACAAGCATTCGTACCGCCGCATCGCCCGTTTCTCTACGTGGATTTACACCATCGCGGGCAACTTGGCCAAGACGGAGTTGCGCAAGCGAAAAGGGCGCCGCCTGCTTGCCATCTCCCAACTCGGCTGCGAGGACAAGGACTATGAGATTGAGGACAGCGCCTTCGATCCGGAGCAGGAGGTGGACGGCACCATGAAGGGGGCGATCATTCAACGTGAAATTGACAGGCTGCCCCCCAAGTTCCGCGAGGTCATCATCCTGCGCGACATCCAAGAGCTGTCGTATGAGGAAATCAGCGAAATAATCAAGGCGCCGTTGGGCACGGTCAAGTCCCGCGTGAACCGCGCGCGGCTCAGGTTGCAGAAGCGTTTGGAGGAAATAGCCGCCAATTGACGCAGACGGTCGGCGGTGGGAAGGTGCACGAGGCAGGAGGAACTGTCTGGTAGATGGCTATGGGTAATTGCGACGACTTTGTTTCGCTCATCATGGACTATGTCGATGGGGAACTCGGCGGGAGGGACCGCCAGCGATTGCTGGAGCACCTGCGGCAGTGCGAGCATTGCGCATCCCAGGTGCAGAAGCTTCGCCTGTTGCGGGTGCAGCTGCGCAACCTTCCGCGCGTGTGTACCTCCCCAGGATTCGACGCGGGCCTTCGCGCCCGTCTCCGTGCTGCTGAGCGAGCGCGGTGGCGCAAGGTCTTCGCCGCGCTGCCCTTTTCTTCGTGGCGCGTGCCTGCCTTTGCGCTGGCGGTGGTTGCCCTCTGCCTCGCGGCATTCGGTGCTCTGCTCATCTTCCGCCACGGCCAACAATTGGCCTCGTCGCGCGAGGAGAGCGCCCACGCTCTGACGGTCGACGCGACACTCGATGACAGCAGCGGGGTGTGGGTCAACTATGTGCTCGATTCGGTGCCCATTGACGCGGTCCTCTTGGGCAAAGGCGTCCCGCTGAGCTCGCAGCCTGCGACCGGCCCACTCTCGGCAATGGACAGCCTCGAGAGGACGGGGATGGCACCGCCCGCGAGCCTGAAGCCTCGCCTTGTGTCCTTCTGAACGCGTTTCTGCAGTCCGCCCCCAGGTTTTCATACCATGAAAACTGCCGCCGTCACATTTGCCTCATGCTTTTGGCTCGCTGTGCCGGTGGCACTGTTGGCACAGACACAGGCCCCACTGCTCAGCGAGTTGGAGCGCGACCTCGCTGCATTAGTAGATGAGGCCAAGCCCTCCGTGGTCTCGGTTGCAGCGAAAGTGATTACCTGCTATGAGGAGCGTCGAGAGGGAGGCCTTTTTGGTCTGTGGGGTCAGAAGAGGAGCAGACGCACGGTCACCCTCCACAACGTGGGATCAGGTCTGGTGGTGGACGACTCCGGGCATGTGGTGACCCGCACCTCCGTTGTGGCGGACGCGGAAGAAATTGTGGTGCGCCTGTACGACGGACGCATGGTGCCAGCGAGTTTTGTCGGTGCTGATCACGCTGCAGGGCTGGCGGTGATCCGCATTCCGACAGTGCCGCGCGTCGCCCGCCTTGGGTCCACGCAGAACCTGCGCTCCGGCTCATGGGTGACCGTGATCGGCAGCTCCTTGGGCATGTCGCCCAGTGTCTCCTTCGGTCTGGTGGACGGCCTCCGCGACGATGGGCTCATGCAGCTTTCTGCTTCGGTGGCGGCTGGCAGTGCCGGAAGTCCGGTCTTCAACACCAGAGGCGAGGTCGTGGGCCTGGTTGCTGCGGCAGTTGGCCCTCGTGGCCATGCGCGTTCCTTGCTTGCCGCAGGGGACGCGCCAAGCTACGTGCTGGCCTACCCAATCGAGCAGGTGCGAAGCGTAGTGCAACGCATCATTGAGCTGGAGAGCGTGGGCGACGGCTGGCTGGGGATCACCGTCATGTCTCGTGACTCTTCGGACAGACCCACGGTGACGGCGATTGTCGAAGGTGGTCCGGCTCACCAGGCGGGCGTGCGCGAAGGGGACATTCTCCTCCGCTTCGCCGGCAAAGAGCTCGCCGGCAGCGATGATGCTGCGCGGGCAGTGCGTGCTACTGCGCCGGGGTCCACCGTTACGCTGGAGGTGGAGCGCGAGGGGCAGCCGCTCTCCCTCCGGGTGACCGTCGGGCAGCGGCCAGCCGCTCCAAAGGTGGCAGTGAGGGGGAGCTTCATGCCCGGGTGGCCGATGCCGGAACAGCACCTCGCCCCGACCACCATCGGGCCCGCAGATCAGCGCACCCTCGAAGAGACCGTGCGCAGACTGCAACGCCGCCTGGGGGAATTGGAAAAAGAGATTCGCTCCCTCCGCCGCTCCTCACCGAAAGAATAGGGCGCTTCACATCATCTCCCTGGCAACGCTCTTTTCGGTTGTTTCTTTAACCCTGTTTTTGTATATTCGCCACCGGTCGCTCGCTCCCGGGCAGTGTGTAATTTCGGAAAGGATCGGTCAGCATAGGGAGCGCGCGGCGCAAGAAGTTACGGAGGAGAATAGATGGGCAAGGATAGAAGCTTTGCCACGAAGGTGGCGAAGGCAAAGATGGAATTTGGTAAGCGCTGCCCCAAGTGCGGCGAGCTCTTGGCCCCCCATTTGGTGGTAGTGAGCGAACAACGGGGCCGCAGCGGCGCCTGGCGGTTCACCGAGCGGGTGGTCGGCCTGTGCAAGTGTACGCAGAAGGAGATTCTTGGCTGAGCCCAGCGCGGTGAGGAGCCCGCATCCGTGGCAGTGAGCGCGAAGAGACTCGTCTTGGCCACCCGCAACCTGGACAAGGTGCGGGAAATGCGGCAGGTGCTGGCCGATGTTGGCTGGGAGGTCCTCTCGCTGGAGCAATTCCCTGGGGCGCCCGAAGTGCTCGAAGACGGCACCACAATCGAGGCCAATGCCATCAAGAAGGCATTGGCCATCGCCCAGCATACGGGTCTTGTCGCGCTGGCCGACGACACCGGCTTGGAAGTGGCTGCCCTGGGAGGGGCTCCCGGAGTATGTTCCAGTCGGTATGCGGGACCGGCTGCCACCTACGCCGAGAACGTGCGGAAGCTCTTGCGTGACCTGGATGGCGTGCCAGAGGAGCAGCGTACTGCCCGCTTCCGGTGCGTGATCGCGATTGCTGAGGGCGAGCGCGTCGAAACGGTGGAAGGGGTGTGCGAAGGGCGCATCACCACGGCGCCAAGGGGCAATGGTGGGTTTGGCTATGATCCGGTTTTCCTGGTGCCCGAGCTCGGACTGACGTTCGCAGAGATGCCGCTTGAGCAGAAAAATGCGCTCAGCCATCGGGGCAAGGCGCTACGGGAAGCGAAAGCGCTGCTTGCCACATGGCAGACCCATGAGCAAAGGGGATAAGGTTTTGCGGAGTAACTTTGGCGGAGCCAGGTGATAGAGGCCAGCCGTTAGTATATCAGCAATAAGACGACGGGGCGTGGCGCAGTTCGGCTAGCGCGCCTGCTTTGGGAGCAGGAGGTCCCGAGTTCAAATCTCGGCGCCCCGACCACGAGGCAACGTGGCCCCTCCGTGGCAGCCAAATAGAAGAAGAGCCCCGCCCTGTAGGGAGCGGGGCTCTCGCGTTCTTGACCTATGCCTGCTGGGAGGAATTCAGCAAATTGCCGCCACCTGTGCGCAGGGCAGGGGTTGGGCCGCCAGACTCTTTTCAGAACTCCACCGTAACGCCAAGCTGCACGGTCAACAGGTCTGTGGCTGACTCCTTGATGTCATAGACGAGTTTGTCGTCCACTCTCTTGATGGAGCCCTTCTTCAAGTAGCGCGCGTCTCCGCCCACCAGGTAACGCACGCGGGTGTCGACAAGCAGGTTCCAGATACCGGGTTTGCCCGATTTGCTTACTTTTTGGCCCTCGTGCACCTTCACCATGATCCCGGCACCGCCGCCGTAGCTCACTGCGGTGTCGCCCATGTTGTTGGTGCTGATCTCACCATCATCACCGTCACTGTGCCATCCGTCTACTTCCCTGATGCTCGTGTCGGTGGTGAGGTGATTGAGGCCGAAAGCTGCCTCCAGGTACGGCCGCACCGGGCCGTTCTTGTGCTGAACCCTGGCAATCAAGTGCGCCTGAATGATCGCGTTGGTAGTGGTCACGTCCACCGGGAAGTCAGCAGTGCTGGTTTTGACAATCTCCCTTCTGGTTTCGGACCCGTAGATGATGAAGCCAACGGCTGCTCCGACCCCAAACGGTGTGGTCGCCGGCGAGTAGGCAAAGTCAAAACCAGCCGCTCCGCCCAAGCTGGCGGCGTTCTCCTTGAACTTGCCCTGCGGGAAACCGAGCAGAATGTTCCCCGAACCCTGGAAGTTCGTTTGGGCGGCACTGCTCCCCAACGCGATGAGAACCAGGACAGCGGCCAGTCCTTGCCACTTGGTGTTCTGCATAGTCTTGCGCTCC